>JAITJA010000055.1 GCA_031279175.1 Odoribacteraceae bacterium | reverse complement strand
GGCCGCGCGACCCCCTCCCGGTTAAATAAATCCGTCCCCCCGCGCGGGGCAACACTGTTTTTACCTTCTTTAAAAAAATTATTAAAAAAAACGACTCCCGGGAGGCCCCCGGGCTTTCGCGATTACCTCGTGTATTCCTGATCATGAAAACGTGGATTATTCTCCTGTTCGCGTGCTCCCTTCAACTGCACGGCGCCATCTTCGCCCAGGGCGGCAAGGTGAACGTCTCCGTGAGGAACGCCTCCCTGGTCGAGGTTTTCAGGCACATTCGCCTGACAAGCAACTACACGTTCGTGTACGATAGCGACGAGATCAAGCGACAACCGCGCGTGAGCCTCTCGGTAACGGAAGCCGGCGTGGAGGAGGTGCTCGACCGTTGCCTCGAGAACACGGGGCTGTCGTACGTGATCGATGACGATATCGTGATCATCCGCGCCGTGAGACCCGCGCGCCAGCAGACGCGCCAGGTAAAGCTGACCCGCGTCGGGGGAGTGGTGACCGACGCGCAAGGCTCCCCGCTGCCCGGCGTGAACGTCCGGCTGAAAGAGAGCACGCTGGGCACCTCGACGGACGCGAACGGGCGCTACGCGATTACCTTCCCGGAACGCGATGACGCGGTGCTCGTGTTTTCGTTCATCGGCACGCGGACGCGAGAGGTGGCGTGCACGGGCCAGGACACGCTTGACGTGGTGCTCGAGGAGGATAACCTGAACCTCGAGGACGTGGTCGTTACCGGTATCTTTAGCCGGCGGAAAGAAGATTTCACCGGTTCGTCCGCCACCTTTAGCCGGAAGGAGTTAAAGATGGTGGGCAACCAGAACGCGTTGCAGAGCCTGCGCTCGCTGGATCCTTCCTTCGCGATTATCGAGAATAACCAGTGGGGATCTGACCCGAACCGCCTCCCGGATATCGAGATCCGCGGGAAAAGTAGCGTGATCGGGCTGACGGAGGAGTTCGGCGCGGATCCCAACCAGCCGCTCTTTATCCTCGACGGTTTCGAGACAACGCTCTCCGTGATCAATGACCTGAGCATGGACCGCGTCGAGAGTATCACGATCCTGAAGGATGCCGCGTCAACAGCTATCTATGGATCGAAAGCGGCGAACGGCGTGGTGGTCGTGGAGACGGTCAAGCCAACGGCGGGCCGCGTGAAAGTGAGCTATAACGGTAACTTCGCCTTTAACTGGGCCGACCTGTCAGACTATAACCTGATGAACGCGGAAGAGAAGCTTGCCTTCGAACGGCTCGCGGGCGGTTTCGGACGACCGGACGCCGACGGGAACGTGCCGGCAGAGAGCTATTACGAGCCGAATTATTACGAGATCTACCGGGAGATCTTGCGCGGCGTGGACTCTTACTGGCTGAGCGACCCGCTCCGCGTGGCCATCGCGGATAAACATTACCTCTTCGCGGAAGGCGGGGACGAACACACGCGTTACGGCGCGGGAATATCTTACGGGAATACCCGCGGCGTGATGATAGGCTCTAACCGGGAGGTGGTGAACGGGAATGTCCGGCTGATGTATCGACGGGGACCCGTCTCGGTGAATAACACGCTCAGCGTCGATAACGCGGTGGCAGAACGAGAGAAGGTGGCCTTCTCGCGATTTGCCCGCGCCAATCCCTACTTCCGGAAGTACGACGAGAACGGCGAGCCGATCATGCGCCTCTCGCCGGTGGGGTACGTCTCCTATTACAACCCGTTGTGGGATATGGAGCAGAAGAGCTTCGACCGCACCGTCGCGTTCGCGTTCACGAACCAGCTGGAACTCTCCTGGCGCGTGACTCCCGACTTCCAGGCGCGGGCGCGGTTCGGGATCGGTAAGAGCGCGGAGAAAGGAGACAAGTTCTCGTCGCCAAAGAACACGACCTTCGTCGGGAAGAGCGACGCGGAACGCGGATCGTATGCCGCGACACACAATAGCACCTATAACCATAACGGCGACGTGAGCCTGACTTTCGGGAAACTCGTGGACGGGAAACACCGCGTGAATGCCGTCGGCGGCTTTAACTTTAGCGAGAACCGTTCCAGCTCCGGCGGGTATACCGTCACCGGGTTCGTCGATGACGCGCTCTCGCGCCCCTCCGCCGCCATGCAATACGAGGCCGGGATGCCTACCTTTACCGATCCCATGCGCCGCTCGGCCAGCTTCTTTATCAACACGGGATACTCCTACGATGACCGCTACCTCGCGGATGCTAACTACCGTTCGGACGGCTCTTCCGTCTTCGGCGTCAATCGACACTTCGCCAATACCTGGTCCGTGGGATTCGCCTGTAACCTGCATAACGAGAAATTCCTCTCCTCCTCGCGGGTAAACATGCTAAAGCTGCGCTTCTCTATCGGTAATCCCGGTAACCAGAACTTCGATGACTATATCTCCGTGCGGGTGTACGGCTACGACTTCGGTAACGCGAACCCCTTCGGGCCTGCCATGACAGTGAAAACATTCGCCAACGAGGAACTGAAATGGCAGAAGACTATCGACAGGAACTATGGCCTCGACTTCGCGATCCTCGACGGGAGAGTGCGCGTGAACGCCGACTACTTCCACAAGAAGACGAACCCGCTCCTCGTGTACGTCGGCACTCCCCCGTCAACCGGGGGAAGTAAAACACCGCGCAACGTCGGGAAGCAGGTCACGCGAGGGTTTACGCTCAACGCGCATTACGCCATCATCAGGAGCGCGGAGGTCAACTGGTCGTGGAACGTGAACGCGCGACACATCACCGAGAAGTATGGCGACATGGGTGACGCGCTGAAGAAATTTAACCTCGAGAACCAGGGGCGCGATCTTACCCGCTATTACGACGGGGGAAGCCCCAACGATCTCTGGGCCGTGCGCTCCCTCGGCATCGATCCCGGCACCGGCCGCGAGGTCTTCCTCTCGAAAGAGGGCCGCGAGACTTTCCTCTATGACCCCGATGACGAGGTGGTCGTCGGTAATAGCAGGCCAACCGTCGAGGGCGCTTTCGGGTCGACATTCCGCTACCGGGAGTTTTCCCTTTCCTTCAACTTCCGCTACCGCGTCGGCGGGCAAATATTCATGGAGACCCTCTTCAATAAAGTCGAGGTCATCGGGGGAGAAAACCTCTACCGGAACCAGGACAAGCGCGCGCTGTACGATCGCTGGAAACAACCCGGAGATAATGCCAAGTTCCGCTCCATCGCGATCAACGAGGAGCCGCGGATGTCTTCCCGCTTCGTGATGGATAATAACATCCTCTCCGGGGAGTCGATCTCTATCGGTTACGAATCAACCGCCCACTGGCTGCAACGCGTCGGGGCCTCCGGGCTGACCCTCCGTGGGTACATGAACGATATCTTCCGCCTCTCCACCGTGAAGAACGAACGGGGAATCGATTATCCCTTCGCCCGCTCGGTCTCTTTCTCGGCAGGGATCAGGTTCTAAATGAAAAACAATAAAAGCATAACATCATGAAACACGCGATACGATTTCATTCCTTTATCGTTCTCCTCATCGCCTGCTCGTGCGAGAGCTGGATCGACGTGACTCCATCCGACAGGGTCTCCGAGAGGATGCTCTTCGACTCCCGCGACGGCTTTCTCAAGGCCCTCAACGGCGTGTATACCGGTCTTGCCGACAGGGCCATCTACGGACGCTTCACCCTCGGCCCGCTCGAGCTGATGGGACAGTATTTCAAGGGAAACGGGAACTATAACGGGGCCTATAGCCAGTACAGGTATACCGCGAACGATGTCACGCTGGCGACCTTCAGCAACTACTGGACGCGCGCCTATTTCCTTATCGTCAATTGTAACATCATCATCGACCGGTGCGGCGAGGCAAATCCCCTCCTCCCCGGCGCGTGGCACGGGTTAATCAAGGGAGAGGCTCTCGCCCTGCGCGCGTTCCTGCACCTCGACCTGTTGCGCCTCTACGGGCCGGTATACCCCGGGGGAGAAGATAACGAGAGTATCCCGTACGTGACTAATAGCAATCTCGAGATCACGCCACTGAACACGGCAAGGGAGGTCATGAGAGCTATCGTCGCCGACCTGAACGGGGCACTCGCGCTGCTCAAGGACGCGGACCCCATCTTCGAGAACGGCGTGGCTAACTCCTCCTCCGCCGACGGGGACAATTCCCTGCAATACCGGCAGTACAGGATGAATTACTACGCCGTCAAGGCCCTGCTCGCCCGGGCACTCCTCTATGCCGGGGAGAAGAATGCCGCCCTCGAACATGCTACCGCGATCATCGATGAGGTGCAGCAACCCGACAACGAGCTCTTCCCGTTCGTGACGGTCGCCGCCGCGACGAATACCGCGACGCCCGACCGCGTCTTCTCGACGGAGGTCATGTTCGCTGCCCATGACCAGTACATTACCTCTGCTGTCTTCAACCAGCTCTATCTCCCGTTGCTCGAGACAAACGATCTCCTCACCTTCCCGTTCCAGAATCATAATACCCTATACACCGGACGAATCTCGGAACTGTATACCGATAATAGCGACGTCCGCTACCGCACCTGGTGGGGAGTCTACACGACAACAGACGCCAATAACAAGTTCAATTACTTCCGCAAGTACGAGGCCGTCACCGCTAACGCGACCTCTGACAAGTTCCGCGCGATGATTCCCCTTGTCCGCCTCAGCGAGATGTATCTCATCGCCGCCGAATGTACCCCGTCACTCGAGGAGGCCGACCGCCTGCTCAACGTGCTCAGGGAAAAAAGAGCGTGCTCCTCCCTGCTCGTCTCCTCCTCCGAGACGGAGCGAATGGCGAACGTCACGGCAGAGTTCCGGCGCGAGTTCCTCGGGGAAGGCCAGATGTTTTATTTCTACAAACGACTGGCAGCAGAGATTATCCCGGACGCGGCACAGTGGCAAGCCGGAAGGACAATCTCCATGCTCCCGGGACAGTACGTCGTCCCGCTACCGGAGAACGAAACCGAACAACGAAACTAAAGAACAAGCATCATGAAAAAATTACACGCTATACTTATCGCCGCCGCGTGCCTCTCCTCCGCCTGCGAGCGGGAGATGATCTCTTACCAAGGCGTCGAGGCCGTCTACTTCGCCGTGCAGGCGGGACGTGCCGCCGGGAGCGAAAGCTCGTGGCCATACTCCCCGTACACGGATGTCGAGTTCGTCAAGATCGAGAGCGATACCTATATCGCTAATATCAAGGTCATGGCTACCGGGGAAACCAAGCCGGTCGACAGGCCCTTCATCCTCCTCCTCGACGCGGATTCTACCACCGCCGTCGCCGGGGAGGACTATGAACCCCTTCCCTCCGGGGGCGTTATCCCTGCCGGGGAGTGTGTCGCCTACCTTCCCGTCACCCTCCACAGGACGGCGGCCATGGCCTCCGGCGTCGTCAAGATCGGGCTGCGCCTCGTCGAGAACGAGCATTTCCTCCTCACGTTCCCCGAATGGGGGCCGCCCGTCGATCTCGACGACGGCACCGTGTACACCGGGTTCGACGCGTCGCGACATGTCGTTCGCGTCAATGACGTCCTCGTCCAGCCCGCCCAGTGGCTCGGCGGGTTCGACCAGTATACCGCCGGTAACCCGGAGTTCAATACCTTCGGCGCGTTCACGCGAAAGAAGTTCGAAATCCTCTCCTCCATTACCGGCTACACTTACCTCGACTTCATGACGTCGCCACCGATGACTTTCGGTCTGCAAGCCCTCCTCGGGAGACGCCTCGCCGATTATCTCGTCGCCGAGTACAAGGCCGGGAGAGCCATCACCGAGAGCGACGGACGCCTCATGTGGGCCTCCGGATGCCCCTGGAAAAGCTACGCCGGAATCCCCTGGGATGGCGCGTATGTCGACTACTGGCAATGAATCTAAAAAAGAATGATCATGAAAAGAAATATTGTACCTCTCGCGCTCTCCCTCCTTCTCGTCGCTTGCGAGAACAAGGACCTGGGGAATTATAACTACCGCGACATCGCCGAAATGACGATCGAGAATGTCAACGATTCGTACTCCGTCATGATGGATATCGGCTTCCTCGACATCAATCCTACCGTCACGCTCTCCGACGGGAGTAGCCCGGACGACCCGCGCTACGAATACTACTGGATCTCCGAGAAATTACTCGGACGCGTGGACACGATAGGCCGGGAACGCGTGCTCCACTGGCAAGCCTCTCTCCCCATCGATTTGTACGACCTGCGCCTCCGCGTCTTCGATAGCAAGAGCGGTATGCTGTGGAAGAAAACGACGACTTTCAACGTCGTCAGTTATCACGGGCGAGGATTGCTGCTTGTCGGGGATGACGCCGCCGGGAAGGTACGCGTGCAACTCCTCGCCATGCTCGCCGGGCAGGATACCGTGCTGCACGCCGATCTCCTCGCCAATAGTAACCTGCCCGAATTGCACGGGCCAAGGGATGTCTTTCATACCGGGAACGCGGGCGGGACGGATACCCGGAGAATCTGGCTGCTCACCGATGACGGCTCTTTCTGGATCGATCGCTATTCCCTCCGCTCTTCTACCGGGAACACGCTTAACTCTTACATGCCTACCCCACGCGTCCCGCCACTGAATCTCGTCAACATGGCGCCGCGCGTCAAGCAGGCAAACGGGGATACCGGGGCCAATAGTCAGCGATTCTTTGTCGCCGATGACGGGAATATTTATGCCAATTACATCGGGCTTTACGGCGCGATCTACGAGTTTCCCGTCAATTGTCTCGCCAACGATCTCTTTACATATTTCCCGGCAAGCCCCTACCTCTTCTACTCGCTGAATTCCCTCAGCGGGCTGGTCTGGTACGATACGCGGAACGAGCGCTTCATGACCATCACCATGTCATACAATAATAGCTCTATCGCGCTCGTCGACGATCCCGCCAGGGTTCACCACGCGGAGCGACTTCAGCTGCCGCACGAGTCGGTCCATCAATCCGCGCCCGACTCGCCCACCTTAATAAAGGAATATAATGCCTCCCTCAAATTTGAACGCGCAATCGTTAACT
>JAITJA010000001.1 GCA_031279175.1 Odoribacteraceae bacterium | reverse complement strand
TAGCGTGGACTTTTCCCCAAATGGGGGAAACCGTCTCGCGCAACCGCGGGGCCTTTTCCCCACTTTGGGGAAACCGTCTCGCGCAACCGCGAGCCCTTTTCCCCACTTTGGGGAAACCGTCTCGCGCAACCGCGGGCCCTTTTCCCCACTTTGGGGAAAGGGCCCCGCGGATCCGCGGCCCCCTTTCACTTGCCCGGGAACACCCCCCGGGTGTTTCCCGGCACGCGAGACAACAATAAAGTAAGAGCATTTTCGCGGCCCCGGCCGCGTTCCGCGCGCGAGAACATGGTTGTCATCGCTCGCTTCACGGGGATACGCGTCACGTTTTCATGTGCGATTCGGTGTTAGTCATTACTTGATCTTTAATATCTTTATTTCATTCATAATTGCTGATACTACCCCAGTTGAGCCCTCTCCACGCGTTATCGTTCCTCGCTTCTTCCTGGTGGAGAAAGAGACTCGCGTTCCCCGTGTCCACGCCATCAAACACGTGATCCCCAAAGGTAATTATTTTCGCGCCAAATTTCACCTCGTTTAAACCACAATTCCTGAACGCGTAATTCCCGATACGCGTTACTCCCGGGAAATCAACGCTGGTCAAGCCCGTGCAACCCTGGAATGTTTTCTCCTCGATGCTTGTTATCCCCGGGGAATAAAAGGAGGTCAGCCCCAGGCAATTCAGGAACGCTTTTGGACCGATAGTTACCACGTTCGGGATATTAACGGACTCCAGTTTCGCGCAATCGGAAAACGCCCCCTCGCCGATACCTGTCGCGGCCGAGATGTCAATAGTGGTCAGGTTCTCGCAAAAGAGGAATGCCCCGGTGCCGATCGTCCCGGTGAGTTCCGACGCGTCAACGCTGGTCAACGCGTCGCACCTGGCGAACGCGGATTCCCCGATAGAACCCGTGATGACCAGGTTGTCGAAGTTTAAAACACGGCAATAGGTAAAGGCGTAGTTCCCGATAGTTGCCAGCGTGGGGATGGTGATGGAGGTTAAGTAGCTGCACTGGAAGAACGCGTTTTCCCCGATGTCCGTCGCCACGGGGGCCTCGAGACTCCTTAGCCACGGGCAGGTATAGAAGGCATTGTCCGGGATCCTCGCGAGGCCCGGCAACGAGACGTTCACCAGGCCCGAGAGCAGTGTGGTTTTATTCTTTATCCCTCGCACCTGGTCGTCCGAGAGGCCGGGGGCGCTTCCCTCGACGACGAGTGTTTTCACGGCGCCGGGGCTGATGGCGCCGGCGAGTTCCGGGATATTGCCTGTATTCAGGCCGGCGAGATCCGGCTCGCGCGGGAAGCTGGCGAAGAGCGAGAGGGTATAAGTGTCGTCGTTGTTCTTGGAGAACGCGTAGTCGGCCGCTTCCTGTATCAGGTATAGCGAGCGCGACGCGTGTTGCCCGCCCGACGTCACGCGGAAGTCAAGACGCGTGGCGCGGTCGCGCCCGGAATTATTGTATGGCGGCTGGACGGTGAAGGTCTCGACGCCGTCGATCCCCGCGTGGGACGACGCGGAGAACTCGTCCGTTCCGGGAACGTGCGCGAAAGGATCCTTCCCGGGGACGGTGGTTTTCGAGACGTCGAGTGTAACGGAAGCCGGTAGCCATGTCACGCGGAATTGCCGCGCGGCGGGCGGGTCGTTCACGTTGCCGACCCCGAAGAGGAGCCCGGTGACCGGTATGCCGTCGAGGTCGGTGATGGAGAGTTCGACCTCTATCTCGTCGATTTGAACGACGGTAATCTCCACGCGCAGGTTTCCCGCGGTGATGTAGAACGCGTGGGCGCGCGTTCCTGCCGGGTTCTCGGTTACGGCCAGCGCGAGCGTCGCTGGTTGGTCCCTTGGGCCGTCACTTGCACCCTCGATGGTTAACCACTCGGGGAAGTCGCTCGCGTCTACCGTCCACCCGTCGGTGTAGTCGGTGGTGACGAGGAGGCTCTTTTTCGCGCCGAGCTTGTAGAAGTCAAGGCGGATCTTGTCAACGGAGAGGTAATTGTGGTCGTTGAAGGTGACGTGATTCATCTCGCCGTCGTTCTCGTCCTTGATCCCGACGACGAGATTCGAGGGTTTGTTGGCGAGAGCCTTCTCCTCGTCTGTCCAGCCGTTTCCTGTAATACTGGTGATCGAGACGAGGTAACGGTGATTGCGTAGTAGCGGGATGTAAGTGCCGTTCCCGCCGAGGAAGTCGACGCGGTAGAAGGATTCGCTGCCCCCGTTGTAGCTGCCGGAGATGACGAGGCAGGTATTGTCTTCCCAGTTCGCCTCGACGGGGGACTCGAAGGTGTAGATTGCCTCCTCGACGCCCGTCGCGGTAAGCCCGTTGTCGGGATTATAAAGGAGAGGCCCCGTTAGTTTGCTTGCTGGCTCGGGAATGTTTGGGGAGGAAGAGCCGGGGGCGACGCGCCCCTTTTCGCTCCGGTTGTAGAGGCGGACGCTCGACAAAGTAAAGTCCGCGGCTGTCACCGACACGTCGACGCGGGCGACGGCGCGTGTGAGGGCCACGGGGCTCGATATCGTGGTGTTGGTTTCCGAGATCGTCACGTTGTCTTTCTCTCCGTACATCGGGAACCCGCCAGTCTTGTCGATTTCCCCCGCGACAATGCCGTTCAAGAGAGCCTCGCGCTCGATGTTACCGTTGTTGATGGAGGCAACGGCCGGAGCGGCGTTCTCGACCTCGTCGCTGGCGTTGGCAATGACGGCGATGCTATACGCGCCGAAGGGTAATTTCACCTGGAACTCTTGCGTCGCGCGCCCGGGCAGCCCCTCGTCGATGACCTTGCCAACGGCCCGGTAGTAAAACTTGTCGTCGACGAACAGCAGCACGTCGATCTCGTTGACGAGGTTCTCTGCCGGCGTGCCGTCCATGCCGCGGGCCTCCGGTAACCCTGGAGTGGAGAGCGATAACGTGACGAGCGACAGGCTGTCCCCCGCCTCGAGGGGATTAATTTTTTCGCCGCTGAAATCCCGGACGCAAGAAATAAACGAGAGCGCCGCCATGAATAGCGCGACGCTCCCGGTATGCCTTTTTATAGCCCCCGCGATGGCGCGGCAGGCAGGAAATAGCGAGGCTCTTTCGACAGGTAGAGTTGGGCGTACCTGCTGGTATTGCTTGTTGAAAAGGGGAGATTCTACTTGCCGCGACGGGGCGGTACGCGTCGTGTCGGTTAACGTGGTCGTGCTGGTACTTTTTTCCATAAAATGTTTCTGTTAAAGCGATTAAATTGTTTCGGTTGCTCGCGAATGTATGTTCGCGAAGCAATAAAACAACACGTGCGCCATATATTTTATCCATGTATCTCCCGGGAATTCTTGAAATACCCGCGTCGCGACGCGCCCCGGTTATTCCCCGTCGCGCGGCCGGATTCATGAAACAAGTATTACCTTCGCGATGATACAGGCGAAACAGAAGATGATACGAAGACAACTCCTTTGCTGCTTACTCTTGTCGCGCGTCCTTGTTGCCCCGGCGCAGGTCGCGTCATTCCTCGAGATCGTTCCGGACGCGCGGGCGGCGTCCCTTGGCGGCGCGTCGTTGGCGACAGAACCGGACGCGTGGGCCGCTGCCGGTCATCACGCGAAACTCGCGTCGCGCGCGCTCCCCTTCGCGCTGGCCTATACCTATTCCCCGGTAATCAACAAGACATTCCCCGGTAGCCGGATGCACGCGGCGGCAGCGCGTGTCCCGCTCGGCAAGCGAGGAGCGATGACGGTCGCCTTCAAGCGGGTCTCGCTGGGGGAACTACTCGTGGAGCGCGTCGACGGGGAGGTCATCCTGAAGCCCGCGGACATGTCCGTCGACCTGGGATACGCCCGCTTGCTTGCTGCCGGTCTTGCTGCCGGCGCGTCGATACGCTACATTGTTTCCGACCTCGGCGAGGAGGGGACGACGGTCGGGCGCGGCGCGGCGTTGAACGCGAGCGTCTGTTATCGCCGCGAGTTCTCCGGGCGCGGCGCGTCGTGGACGGTCGGCGCGGCCGCGACAAATATCGGCCCGGGCATATCGTACGGCGGCGATAGCCGGGGTAGTCTTCCCGCCCGGGTTACCGCCGCCGCCGCTATCCGCCTCCCGCTGCACGCGAACCATGACGCGCGTTGCACGGTGGAGTATAGCTACCGCTTCGCGCCGCGAGGGGAGCGCGCTCGCGAGGTCATGACGGGCGTCGAACAGGTGCTGTACGGGGCGTGCTCGCTGCGCCTCGGCTACCACCGCGGCAATACCGGTAGCGGCCCCGCGGAATTTATCTCCGCCGGGTGCGGGGCGCGCGCGTACGGTCTTGCCGTCGATTTCTCGTACCAGCGGGCGACCCGGGCCGCCGCCGCCCTCGACAAGATCGCGCGCCTGTCGATAAGCCTCACCCCCGGGATGTTTAATAACAAGTAAAAGACGAGATGGAGCGAGACGCGGTCATTATCATCGGCGGGGGAATCGGCGGGCTGTTCTGCGGGGCGATCCTGGCGCGGGAGGGTTTTCGCGTCACGCTCTTCGAGCAACACCGCGTGGCGGGCGGCGGCCTGCACGAGTTTTGCCGAGACGGGGTCTCGTTCGAGACGGGGATGCACGTTGCCGGCGCGTTCCACCCCGGCGCGGCGTTACACAGGCTCTGCACGTACCTCGGTATCATGGATCGCCTCTCGCTGTTGCCCGCCGACGAGGAGTGCTTCGAGCAATTCGACGTCGAGGGGAAACAATACCGGTTTCCACGCGGGGCCTCGCGCCTTGTCGAGGCACTGGCGGCGGAGTTCCCGACGGAGCGGGAGAATATCCGGCGGCACGTCGAGGCAATGTACGCGCTCTGCGACGAGGATCGCCTGTACGACTTGCGCCTCCCCACTCCCATACAACACGCCCCGCGTTTCGCGCGGAGCGTGGGCGAGTTCATCGACGCGTCTACCTCGAACGAGCGCCTGAGGAGCGTCCTGGCTTTCCGCAACCCGCTCTATGCCGGTGACCGGTACAAGACCCCCGCCTATATCCACGCCTTCGTGAGCAAACTCTACATCGAGGGCTCCACGCGCTTCGTCGGTGGTAGCCGGCAACTGGCCGACGCGCTCGTCGACGTCATGACACGGGCGGGGGGAGAACTACGCGTCGCCCGGGGTATCGCGCGCGTCGAGATCCGGGACAAGGCCATCGACCACGTCGTCTCGGTCGACGGGGAGCGGCATCGCGCGGCATGGTACATCTCCTCGATAGACCCCCGTTCTCTCTTCGACCTGCTCGACCGCGACAAGTTGCAACGCTCCTACTGCCAGCGGATCGACGCGATCCCCTCCACTTACTCGGCCTTTTCCCTCTTCCTCGTCTTCAAGCCGGGCGCGTTTCCCTTCTTTAATCACGCGCGCTTCTACATGGAGCGGCACGAGGACGCGTGGCGACAGGCCGACCGCGGCGATAAGGAGTGGCCCCGCGGCTTGATGTGCATCACCCCTCCCGAGACGACGAGCGACCGCTTCGCCAGGAAGATGATCGTCACCTGTATCATGCACTTCGACGACGTCAGGCAGTGGGAACATACCACCACCGGGCAACGAGGCGAGACATACGAGGCTTTCAAGCGAGAACGGGAAGAGCGCGTGATCACCAGGCTCGAGCGGGTGTTCCCCGGTATCCGCTCCTGCATCAAGAGCGCGTATAGCGCCAGCCCGCTCACCATCCGCGATTACTGCAAGCGGAAGGAGGGCGCGCTCTACGGCTTCGCGCGGGAGCACGATCACCCGGAACGCTCCCACCTCTCCACCCGCACGAAACTCTCTAACCTGCTCTTCACCGGGCAGAATGTCCACCTGCACGGTATCCTCGGCGTGCCCGTCACGGCCGTCGAGACTTGCTCCGCGCTCGTGGGAATGGAATATTTACTAAACAAGATAAACGCACGTGTCGTATGAAATTCAAACTTATCTACCCGCGCTGGGAAAAACTAAAAGGACAGACCACTTTCAACCTCCCGCCACACGGCCCCGTCGCCTTCGCCGCCACGCTGCCGGAAGACGTGGAGGTCTCTTTCACGGACGAGAACGTGGAGGATATCGACTTCGACGAGACATGTGACCTCGTCGGCATTTCCATGATGCTCAGCACGCAGGTGCAAAGAGGATGGGAGCTCGCCACCCGCTTCCGGGAACAGGGAAAGCAGGTGGTGTTCGGGGGCATCGCGACCATGTTACATGCCGAGGAGACCGCGCTGCACGCCGACGCGATATTCCTCGGGGAAGCTGAAGGACGATCGGGACAGGTGATGGAGGACTGGAAACAAGGCAGCCTGAAGAAGGTCTATAATTACATGGGACGACACCCCGCCATCGAGGAGGTGGGCCCCGCGCGAAGGGATCTCTACAAGCGGGAACTGTATAACCACAAGGGCGTGCAGATGGTCGATCTCTTCCATGCCTCCCGAGGCTGTCGCTTCAGTTGTTACCCCTGCGCCGTCTCCTACCTCGGGGGACGCGTCTTCCGCCCGCGACCAATGGATAAGGTGATCGAGGAGCTGGCCGGGATCGAGAATAACCGCCTCTTCGTCGTCGATAATTCTTTGGCGCAAAATAAAGAGTGGGAGAAGGAGCTCTTCCGCGAGATGATCCCCTTCAAGAAGAAATGGATCAGCCACACGATCGAGGATGACCCGGAGATCCTCGACCTCGCCGCGCGTGCCGGCGCGTGGTACGTCTACCAGGCCGTTTACGATACCTCGGACTATATCAAGGAACGCGTGAAACGCTATCACGATCACGGGATCGGCGTCGAGGGCACGATCCTCCTCGGTCTCGACAACCAGACGGAAGATGATATCAAACGCCTCGTCGATTTCCTCCTCGAGATCGATCTCGACCTCGCCGAGTTTACCATCATGACCCCATTCCCGCACACGAAGGGCTACGACGATTTCCTCCGCGAGGGCCGCATCTTCGACTTCGACTGGAATCATTACAACGCCGGGCAGGTCGTCTTCCACCCCAGGCACATGAGCGCCGAACGCCTGCAGGAGTTGTACGACTACGCGTGGGAGACTTTCTACCGCGACGAGTCGCAGGAGTCGAAGATGTTCCGCCTCTTCTGTAACGTCGCCCTCCGGGAGATGAACGAGGGCACTTACCGCCCCCGCGACCGGCGATTAGTTAACCGATCCTTCGGCAAGGAGGTCGTCAGGAAAATCGTAACGAACTGAATCATGAAAGTACCGGAAACGTATTACGACGAGCTTTTTCACTTCAAGGGACAATGGGATATCCCCTCGACGTGCGGGCTAAAGATCATCGACAAGGGCGACCGGAAGGTGATCATCGTCACGGAGCTTTACCAGGATAATCCCGGCACCTCCGTCACCGCCGCCGGGCCATTGCTCGCCGGGCAGGTGCGCGCGGCCAAGGGGCTGGGCGACGCGCCCGTCACCTATATCGAGTGTAACCCCGGCACGAACTCCAAACTCTCTTTCTACGATGAAGATTACTTCGAAGTCTCTTTCGGCGACGCGCCCGCCTATCGCCGGCTGACGCGGGAAGAGGTTAACGCGTTATTCGAGAAACCATGAAAGAGGCAGCCATCGAACGCGAACCGCTCGAGGTGATCCGGCGTTTCCAGGAGAAAAAGCTACGGGAGACGCTCCGTTATCTCCGCGAGCGCTCGCCTTATTATCGCCGCCTTTTCCGCGAGAACGGCGTCAACCCGCGCGCCATCCGGCGGGTGGAGGAGCTGCGGGATATCCCCTTTACCACCAAGGAGGATCTCCAGCGCCACAACGAGGAGTTCCTTTGCGTCCCCCGCGAGAAGATCATCGACTATATCACCACCTCCGGCACGCTCGGCGACCCCGTCACGTTTGCCATGACGGACCGCGATCTCGACCGCCTCGCCTATAACGAGAAGCTCTCCTTCCTCTGCACCGGCACGCGTCCCGGCGACGTCGTCCAGCTCATGACGACCCTCGACAAGCGGTTCATGGCCGGCATCGCCTATTTCCTCGGCCTGCGCGCCCTTGGCGCCGGCGTTATACGCGTCGGGAACGGCATCCCGGAGCTGCAATGGGACACCATCCGCCGCGTGCGTCCCGACACGATCATGTGCGTCCCCTCCTTTATCCTGCACGTCATCAAGTACGCCGAGGAGCACGGCATCGACTACCGCGCCTCCAGCGTCAAGAAGGCCGTCTGCATCGGCGAGGGGCTACGCGAGGCCGATTTCTCCCTCAACCTCCTCGGGCAGCGCGTCAAGGAGAAGTGGGACGTCGCGCTCCACTCCACCTACGCCTCCACCGAGATGGCCACCACCTTTGCCGAGTGCGAGCACGGCAGGGGCGGGCATCATCACCCCGAGCTCGTCATCTGCGAGCTGGTCGACGAACGCGGGCAGACCGTCCCCGGGGGGAGCGTCGGCGAGCTCGTCATCACCCACGTCGGCGTGGAGGGAATGCCGCTCCTGCGATTCAAGACCGGCGACCTCGTCAGCATACACCCCGAACCGTGCCCGTGCGGTCGCACCTCCGCGCGCGTTAGTCCCGTCGTCGGCCGCGTCAACCACATGATCAAGTTCAAGGGAACAACCCTCTACCCGCCCGCGCTCTTCGACGTGCTCGACAACGCGCCGTACGTCGAGAATTACGTCGTCGAGGTCGACTACAACGACAGCGGCAACGACGACGTCACCGTCCGCGTCGGCGCTCGCCCCGGTACTGTTGACGATCTCGTCAAGGATCTCAAGGACCGGTTTCGCGCCAGGGTACGCGTCGCCCCGAACATCCTCGTCGCGTCGCCCGACGAGATCCGCCGCGTCAATTATCCCGACGCGAGCCGGAAGCCCGTCAAGTTTATCGACAAACGACCGGGAAAGGCATGAACGATTCCTTCGACGACCTCCGCCCGTACCGCGACGACGAGATCCCGGCCGCCATGCAACGGATCACCGCCGACGAGCTCTTCCCCCGTCTCGCCGCCTTCGTCTATCCCGGCCTCGACCTCGAGCGGGTCAGGGCGATGGTGCGCGGGTACGTCTCCGTCGAGGAGTTCCAGTTGCAGACCATGAAGACATTCGTCGAGCAGGTCATTGCCCGTTCCACCACCGGTTTCTCCGTCTCCGGGCTGCAAGACCTGGATCCCGCGCGCCGCTATCTCTTCGTCTCCAATCACCGCGACATTGTCCTCGACGCCTCTTTCCTCCAGTACGCCCTCTACCGGGCCGGGCATCGCACCTCGGAGGTCTCTTTTGGCAGCAACCTCATGTCCTCGCCCCTTGTCGTTGACGTCGGGAAGGCGAACAAGATGTTCAAGCTCGTCCTCGGCGGCACGGCCAGGGAGCTTTACGCCACCTCTTCCCGTCTCTCCGCCTATATCCGGCACGCCATCACCGTGAAACGCGAGTCCGTCTGGATCGCGCAACGAAACGGGAGGACGAAGGACGGGCGCGACGTTACCGACAGGGGGATCATCAAGATGTTTCGTCTCTCCGCCCCGGGAAATCCCGTCGACGCGCTGGCCGCGTTAAACATCGTGCCGCTCTCCATCTCCTACGAGTGGGAGCCGTGCGACGTCCTCAAGGCCCTGGAGCGCTACCGCTCTCGCCAGGGAAGGTACGTCAAGCAACCCGGGGAGGATCTCCGCGCGATCATCACCGGCGTCACCGCTCCCAAGGGGGAGGTACATCTCCGCGTTGGCGCGCCGCTCTCCGCGGACGATCTCTTGCCGTTTGTCGCGCTCTCCCCCGGTGGCTTCAACGAGCGGGTCGCCGCGCTCGTCGACAGCCAGGTGACGGCCAACTATCGCCTGTCGTGCAATAATTATATCGCCAGTGATCTCCTCGCCGGCAACGAGCGTCACGCGCGCCACTATTCTCCCGTCCAGCGCGATCTTTTCCACCACCACTACCGTGTCGCCTGTTCCCTCGTCGACGTGGAAGATCCCGCCGCTTTCTCCTCCATTTTCCTCGGGATATACGCTAATCCCGTCGCCGCGCGGGAGGAATCCGGGGGGTGAGAAGTGGCCCGCGTCGCCGGGTGATGAAAGAAAGGTGAAAAAAAAGAACGCGGTTTTCTTTGTAATAACGTGAAACGCGTTACCTTCGCACCGTGAACTTGAAAAACATAAAACAGACAACG
>JAITJA010000203.1 GCA_031279175.1 Odoribacteraceae bacterium | reverse complement strand
GCATGGTCGACGGACGCCCATGCATGGTCAACCGTATTCCACGCGTGGTTGGCGGACGATAACGAGAGATTTTTCCCGCGAAATGATCGATAATTTTCCCGGTAACAGTAAGCGCGCGTGGCACTATCGTGCATTTCTTTGCCGGGGGGCGTGCCGCGAGGCGCGTTCCCCGGTACTTTTTTACTCCTCGCCCGGCACGCGAGCGGGGAAAGGGATCTCGAGTCGCGGGTCGAACAGGAAGAACGATTTCCGGTGGTAGGGGGAAGGGCCGTGCAGGCGCAACTGCTCCCGGTGGAAGCGAGTAGGGTAGCCCTTGTTGCGCGCCCAGTCGTACAGCGGGAACTCCTCGTGCAGGGCGGACATGTAATCATCCCGGTGGGTCTTGGCGAGAATCGAGGCGGCCGCGATAGAGAGAAATATCCCGTCGCCCTTGATGATGCAATGATGATCAATACCATCAACAGGCGAGAATCGATTGCCGTCAACCAGCAAGTGCCCCGGGCGAACAGGGAGCATCGACACGGCGCGCTGCATGGCAAGGATGGATGCATTCAAGACGTTTATCCTGTCTATCTCCCCGCTGTCGACGCGCGCGACGGCCCAGGCAATGGCCTCCCGCTCGATGAGCAAGCGTAACCCGGCGCGTTTCTTCGCCGAGAGTTGCTTGGAATCATTGACTCCCTCGCCCGGGAAATCCCCGGGGAGGATCACGGCAGCAGCGAAAAGCGGGCCGGCAAGCGCCCCGCGCCCGGCCTCGTCGCAACCGGCCTCGATCCTGACAGGATCATATCTTCGTGTTAGCATCGCGTTACAATTCATGAAACGCTACAAAGATAACCGGGGAAGGCGAAGGCGCGTCGCGCGGGAGGCGAAAAAAGAGAGGGGCGGTATTCGCGAGGGATATGTCGCGCGACCGGAAAAAATAGTTACCTTTGTCGGCGATAGAACGATGGTTCCGTAGTTCAATGGATAGAATGAAGGATTCCGGTTCCTTTGATTGGGGTTCGAGTCCCCACGGGACTACACGAGACGCTAACGATTTACAAGGTCGTTAGCGTTTTTCTTTTGTCGCGTTAGCGACGGGCCAGGGCGGCAAGGAAATCGCGGACGACCGCTTGCAGCTGCCCGGGCGAGCACGCGTGGTTGTTGACAAGAATGGTGAACGCTAACCAGCCGTCGCGGGCGGAAAGAAGATAACCGGACAGGGCCCGCGCGCGCGTCATCGAACCGGTCTTGGCGCGCAGGTTACGCCCGAGCAACGGGTGCGCGGAATAGACGGCGAGCGAGGCGTCAAGCGCCCCCACCGGGAGCGACTCCCGGAACGCGGCCCGGGGGTAGGCCCACGCGAGGAAATCAGTAAAGAAAGCGGCCGGCGCCGCGTTTGCCGGGGAGAGCCCGCAGGCGTCCTCGATGACCACGCCCGAGACGTCTATCCCGGCACTGTCCAGTAGCTCCCTCGCCGCCTGCCCGAAGTTCGCGGCGTCGACTAACGCGCCCAGCGCCTCCGCGAAGAGATTAACGCTCTGCTTGTTTGTTTGCCGGACGATCTCGCGCAACGGGGGTGATTCCACGGTCAGGAGCTCGCGCCCCTCGTCTCCCGGGAGGGGATGCCGGGACGGCGACGCGGGGCGTTCCACGATGATTCCCCCCTCTTCCAGCATCGCGGTCAGCTCGCGCGCGAAGGCCAGCGCGGGGGCGTGAATGGCTCCCTTCACGGTATAGCGGCGCGGGACGCCCGTCACGCTTCCCTCCAGCAAGAACCTTGAGGCAAGCGGTCCGCCGTAGATCCAGACATTGTTTTTCCCCGCCGGGTCGGTGATCACCCGGTTGTCGATGTCAAGCGCCATCGTCGGCGGGTCAATGGAGATGATCGTCGCCAAGTCCCCCGGTTTGCCGGCCTCGAGGGTGACCGCGTAGCTGTTGTCCCTGTAATTAAAGTGGTGGTAGAGCGCCGCGTAATAGTTGGAGAGGTCCTCCCACGGCCACGAGCCGGGGACGCGGGGCGTGGTTCCTCCCTCTACCACCACGGGCGGCGAGAGTAATCGCCTGATCCCGGCCCGGCGCGCCGCCTCGACGACCCGCCGCGGGAAAGGTTCGCCAGGGAACCAGGAAGAGCCCAGGGTGGGGTCTCCACCCGCCGCGATGACGAGCTGGCCGTGCAAGACGCCGTCGCGGATCGCGCCGGAGAGAGAGACGGTGGTGCGGTAAGTGAATTGCTCGCCTTTCTTTTCTAACGCGAGGAAGGTAGGGAGGAGTTTTAATACCGACGCGGGACGCAGGGAGAGACGCGGGTTGTGTTCGCATATTACCCGCCCGTCCGCCACCCGCTTGACGGACACGCCAATCGAGGCATGCTCCAGGCCCGGCGCGCGCAGGAGTTCTTGTAAGGCCTCGAGGGGCTGCGCGGGTAGGAGGAGGGGAAGGAGGAGTAGCGCCGAGGCGAGGGATGATCGCTTGCTCATTCTTCCATCGAACGCAAGATGTTTTCTACCTCCTCCCCCGTGGCATGTAGCCTGGCCTTGCAGAAGGCGACGAGCTGCGCGACGCGTTTTACTTTCGCTCCCAGCTCGTCCACGTCTAACTTGTTTGCTTCTAACTTTTCGATGATCTGCTCGATCTCTTCCATGGCTTCCTTGTAGGTCAATGTCTCCATCTTTTTCGTGTTAGGGGTTAATGTTTTCTTTTACTCGGGCGTTGGCGCTGCCTGTTTTCATTTTTTCACTCGCGGGCGGGGGAGGTGGCGTCTTTGATCTCCTTGACCTCGCTTTCCAGCCGCCCGTCGAGCAGTTCCGTTTCAAGGATGTCACCGCGTTTCAGGGAGGAGACGTCGCGCACTACCTTGCCGTTGACCCGCGCGATGGAGTAACCGCGCTCCAGGATGTTGCGGGGATCGGCGAAGGTGGCTTTCGTCGCGGCCAGCTCCAGGGAGTGCCGCCGGGCAGCAAGCACGCGCTCTACCCGCGCGCGACTCCCGCGACTGATTTCTTCCAGGCGCGCGGCGCGACGGCTAAAACGCGTGGCGATCTGTCCTCTCAAGAGTCCGACGAGGCGCGCGAGTGTCCCGACGTGGCGTTGCAGGAGGAGCGTCGAGTGCCGCCCGATCTCCCGGGAGGCCCCCGCGAGGCGCGACGCTTGACGCTCGAGCAGGGAACGCGTCTGCCGGTCGATGGCAATCGCGCGGGTTACTTGACGTTGTCTCTCTTCTTGTAACGACTGTTTCATTGCCCTGACGAATCGCGCCTGCCTCTCGCCAAGTTCACTGTCGGCCTCCTGGAATACCTTCAACAGGAAGTCCGCGACGGCCGTCGGGGTTTTTAATGATTTGTAGGCGACCCGGTCGACGATGCTCTCGTCGCGCTCGTGCCCGATCCCGGTGAGCACCGGCAAGGGGAAGCAGGCGACGTTGAGCGCGAGGTCGTAGGAGTTAAAACAATTCAAGTCGGCCCGCGATCCCCCCCCGCGGACAATGACGACGACGTCAAAAGCTTCGCCGGAGTCGTGTACGCGCTCTAACGCGTCGATGATGGATTCCGCGCTTTTTTCTCCCTGCATGGCAGCCTGGAAGACGCTGGTGTGGAAGAGGTAGCCGGCGGCGTTCGCGCGTAACTGCTTCACGAAGTCCTCGTACCCGGCAGCCGTCAACGAGGAGATGATCGCGACTGACTTCGGGAGATCAGGGAACGGTAACGAGCGGTTCATGTCTATAACCCCCTCGCGCGTCAGCCGGTCGAGGATCTCTCGGCGCTCCCGCTCGAGGTTGCCGAGCGTGAAGTTGAGATCGATGTCTTTAATGTTAAGCGAGTACCCGTATAGCTCGTGAAAGGTGATCTCGACTTCTAATAGCACTTTCAATCCGCGCTGTAGGGCCTGCCCGGTGATGGTCTCGAAGGCAGGTTTCAATAGACGGTAGACGTGCGCCCAGATCACGGCGCGCGAGGAGGCGATGATGACGTTGCCCTCTTCCCGTTTCTCGACTAACTCGAGGTAACAGTGCCCGGAATGGTTTTCTTTGATGTCGGCGATCTCGGCAATGACCCACCTGGCTCCCGGCAGGTTCTTTTGCAATGCCTGCTTGACGAGTTCGTTTAACCGGTATAAGCCGATGGCTTCCATCACGCGCGTTCTCGTTTAACGGTTGCCGCCCCGCGGTTCATGCACCGGGCCGCGTTACTTGTCGCGCGTGTCGCCATCCCGGTTACCAGAATTTATCAACGGTGCGGTTCAGCTCATCCAGGTAAGCCAGTAACTCTTCCCGTCCCAGGCGGCTCTCCGCGGAGGTCAGGAAGGTTTTGGGCATGCTCTCCCATTGCTCGAGCATTACCTTTTCGTACGCGGCAACGCACTCCTGACAGGCGAGCGCGGTCAGTTTGTCGGCCTTGGTGAAGACGATCGCGAACGGTACGCCGTTTTCTCCTAACCAAGCCATGAATTCCAGGTCAATCTCCCGCGGCTCGTGACGACTGTCCACGAGTACGAATAAGCAGACCATGTTTTTCCGACGCAGGATGTAGTCGCGGATGAGCGCGCTGAATTGTGCCCGCAGTACCTTGGAGGATTTGACATAGCCGTAGCCCGGAAGATCCACGATGTACCACTCGTCATTGATCAAGAAATGGTTTATCAATTGCGTTTTACCGGGAGTGGAAGAGGTCTTTGCCAACTTGCTTCTATTGGTTAGCATGTTGATCAATGACGACTTCCCAACGTTGGATCTCCCGATGAACGCGTATTCGTGGCGATCCGGAGCTGGACATTGCATCACGCTTGTATTACTCGTCACGAATGTTGCACTACGAATTTCCATGATGTTCGATTTTAATGTATCGAGGGGAATCGATAGGCCGTTCCCCTCAGGATCTACCAAAACTCCTGGGTCTTCTCGAGTTACTTCCCGGTTTCCCGCGACGTTTTCCCGGGGGGTCTTCCCGACGACGACGGTCGCGACCACCCCCGCGGTCGTACCCGGATCTATCAGAGAAGGCAAACGCGCG
>JAITJA010000090.1 GCA_031279175.1 Odoribacteraceae bacterium | reverse complement strand
AAAGTGACGTCACCCTGAGTTAAAGTTACGTCACCCCAAGTGAGGATGACGTCACTAGCACGGGTTACCGGGATACTTTCGTGGAGGAGCGGGGAATCCAGGGGGAAGGTGGAAAAACTAACTGTCGAGATGGAGCAGAGAGAGGACGAGATGGAGCAGAGAGAGGGCAAGATGGCGAGATCCCTGGCGGGAGCCCGCGCGTTTTCCTGCATTTTGCAGTCGAGGGGGTTAATAGATGCTCGTTGCCCGGGGAACGTGCCTCTCCCCCTCCCTCAAGCGCGACATGCAAGACGCGATCGAGCAAGGGGATGGACGCACGATCCTTGCCTGACAAGGATGTACCGGAACGCGACTGGTCAAGCGCCTGGTTCTTGGTGGTTTAAAAATCAATTCCCGCGCCCGTCTCGTGAAGAAGAGATTGGTAACATCTCTCCCTTGCTCTTGCCCGGATGGACGCGGTTTATCTTACTCCCCTTGTCTCTCCCGTTAGCCGAAGGCTGATTGGCCTTGCACGAAAGACGCGCGGAAATAGGTACATCACTTCATTGTTCGAGCGATGCGGAAGGCTTGCCCCGCGTAGTCTCCTGTTCGCGAGGCGGTTTACATCCTCCGGGGTATTACCCTACTGTCGGGGGCAAGCACGGGACGGCAGTATTCCCGTCAATTAACGGCCGGGGCGTGACGGGGTTCTTCGTTCTTGTTGCTGTAAAGAGAAGGGATTACTCGTAGCGCACGGGTTCGGGAGCGCGTACCTTGTAGTCGTGGAAGCCATTTTCGCGACTCGCGTAGGCGCTCGCCTGGATGGATCTCAGACCGCCCGTGACACGTGGATAATAGACGAGTCGTATGCTCATGTTCTTGAAGATGATATTGTCATTTCGCAGGTTTAGGCTCGTGCCGAGTCCCCAGTACGGTAGGCTCTTGAACAGGGATTTGTCCCCGGTGGCGAGCACTCCAAGGTCGGCGTAGGCGGAGAGAGAGGTGCGGAAACCCCACTTGACCCGCGGCAGGAAAAGTGTCGTGGAGAGCGACGCGGAGAAACGATGATTGCCGCCTGGCATCGTCCGCCTGCTGCCGTTGAATCCGTAGATGTCTTTGCCTCGGAAATAGATAGAGTCCCCGGTGGGACGGGCAATCCCGCGCACGTAATCGACGCGGGCATAAAAACGGTAGCGGTTCTTGCCGAGGTGATAAAGGGGACTGATGTA
Organism: Odoribacteraceae bacterium; assembly: GCA_031279175.1. Taxonomy (GTDB): domain Bacteria; phylum Bacteroidota; class Bacteroidia; order Bacteroidales; family Marinifilaceae; genus JAIRKS01. The sequence continues at coordinate 7,946 of JAITJA010000090.1, read as the reverse complement.
TTTCCCGTCTATCTTGAAAATACCGCGTTCTATCTTGTAGGAATTAAAGAACGTGCCCAGCGCCATGGATAAGGCGTAAAAGCGATCGGCATACACGTTGTACCACGAGTAGACCCACTCCGACCCGAGGTAGACGAGGTCGTCGAAGTTTTGTTTCTCGTATCCAGCGATGAACGTGCCGTATAATCCCGACGGGATTTCCTCTGTGCGCCCGAAATCGTAGATCAAGTTTGCCTTGAAGTATTTCAGTTTCATGTAGCTCAAGGCGGCGATGTAGGTGTCCTTGTCGTAGTAGAAATGATTGCTGTCCGGTGAGATCCCCGGGCGGTCGGCAAAGCGGATGGAAGAGTAACGGGCAGTGATGAACACGTTTTGGTTAAACGTGTAGCGTTGCGGCCATTGCCAGGAATGACCCGCCCAGAGGTCTACCAGCCGATAGTTGAACAATTCCACGGGGCGCGTGACCTCTTGGTCCACCAGCATCGTCGAGGAATAGACCCGCTTGAAGGCCGATCCTCCCGCCCAGCGCGTCGCGGCCGTCAGGAACTCTCGCTCTAACTCCAGCGAGAAGAAGTGATTATCTCGCGTGTCCCGGTACTCGCCCCGGAAGTCGAGGCGAGAGGAGAAAACGTCGCTGATCATGTATTCCACGCGATGTCCCCATTTCTGCTCTTGATGCCCGCGATACTCGACGTCGTAATGCGCGGAGTGCCCGATCCCCCACAGGTTCCTGTTTTCGATACCGATCTCCGCGTTGTAGAGGAAGTTCGTGCTACCACTCCCCGTCCACGAGAACTCGTCGCGGCACGTCACCTGCAAGTCCACTATCGTGGAATCTCCTTCTACCTCCGCGACGCGAATCAAGGCGTCATCGATGTTCGAGAGTTGTTTCAACAATAGTTCGTTTTGCACCAGCTCGAAGGGGACGAGCCTGTCTCCCGGCTTCACGGTCAGTCGCCTCTTCACCAGTCGTTCCGATGTTCGCTTGTGAACGGAATTGCCCATCGCCTCGAACCAGCGGGTGCTGTCTCGCTCGTAGATCGTGTCCCGGATGCTTGTCCCGAAAGGAGGGAGCACCCTCACGCGTATTTCACGGATCGTCCGTCCCTGGTAGGCCTTGTATCTCGCCTCGCTATTCTCCGCCTCGAGTACCTCGATCTTGCCGCGAGGCAGGCGCGGGAAGAAAATCCGGTACAATTGCCTGCTCCACTTGTGGCGGTAAGCTATTTCCTTGAGACGGACGAACTCGTAGTGTAGCGAATCGCCTATCAGGCTATCCGGCATGAAGACGATCGACGCGTAAAGGGAATCCGGCCGGGACGAGGAGCTCTCCCCCGCCCGCGATTGACCGACAAGGAATAGCGACAAACACCATATAATAAGATATCTCACGAGGCTATTCACGAATCACCATCTCCCGGAAACCTTTTGATAACCATGTCTGCATCCCTCCTTCCCCGTCAATGAAGATCAAGCACGCCTCTAACCCCGGGGCGCTCTCCACGAGTCGTTTGCTCTCCTCGAAGCCCATCACCATGAAGGCAGTAGCGTACGCGTCAGCCTCCATGCAGGAGGACGCGAAGACGGACGCGCTCAGCACGTCGCGCTGAACGGGATAGCCCGCGCGCGGGTCGATCGTGTGACCGTAGCGCCTCCCCTCCCACTCCCGGAAGTTGCGGTAGTTACCCGACGTGGCCAACGCCCCCTCCTTCATCGCGATCACGAGCCGCGTTGCCTGTGGTTCTTGCTGTCCCCCGCTCGTCGGGTCGAGCACGCCAATCCACCACGCTTCCCGCGTATCGCTCTTTCCCCTCGCGCGTACCTCTCCTCCAATCTCGACCATGTAGTTCTTCACGCCTCGTCGCTCGAGGAGACGCGCTACCTCGTCCACTCCCAGTCCTTTCGCGATGGCGCCGGCGTCAACGCGTATCCCTTTCCTTTCCTTGATTAACCGCCCGTCGCGCAGCTCCAGGCGATGCATCCCCACGAAGGCCAGCAGCGAGTCCACCTGCACCGGGGTAAGCTCTCGTCCCTCCCCAGGGCCAAAGCCCCACGCGTCAACCAGCGGCGCTACCGTGATATCGAAAGCTCCCCCAGAGCGCTCGTGTACCCGCGCCGCCATCTCGAAGACCCGCGCGAAGAGGGAATCCACCGGCGCGTCCTCGTCGCGATTCAACCGCGAGAGCAGTGAACGCTCGTTGAATAGCGAGAGGGAAGAGTCCACGCGCGCCAGCACCTCCCGGATCTCTTCCCGGAGCGCCGCGCGGGCCTCGTATTTCACGCGGTACACGGTGCCGAAAACGTTCCCGCCGTGGAAGAAAAATTGCTCTTCCCGACAACCGGCTAACAACGCGAGCCCCACGATCATCGTAAATATTCCGTGCTTCATCTAAAAGTAGTAGCCTATATTAAAGTATATCCCCGGCTTCTTGGTCCAGCCGGAATAATCAATTTCCACGCCCAGCGGCCCGATGATACTATCATACGAGTAGCCCAGTAGCCCACCTACTACCGCGTCGCCTCCCGGCAAGTCGAAGAAACTGTCATCCTGCACCAGGCAGTTTCCCACGAGCGAGAGATAATGTTTGCTCCCAACGCGATACCTCAACTGCAACCGCGTCACGAGCATCGCCTCGTCTACCGCCTCCAGGCGCGCCCCCGCGAAGGGAAGCTGCTGCGGGAGATAACGCCCGACAATCGTCCCACCAGCATAATTCGTCATCGGGGGCGCCACCGCGTTACCAATCAATACCCGACCGTAAAGCGCTGGGATTAACTTTACCCGGCGCGTCAGCGAGATCACCGGCTCGTAAAAGAAATCTATCGTGGAAAAAGGAGCACCACCGTCGTACGCGTACAGGTTGTCCGTGCACAGCGCGTAATTCGCCTGTAAGACAAGCCCCCGCGTCGGGTAATACCGCTTGTCGAACGTCTCCAGCCGCGCCTGCAAGTAGTAACTAAAGATCCCGCCCGGACGCACCAAAACGCTCTCCGCGGGATCCCCGGCATGTAAAACCGCCGTGTAATGAAAATACTCGTACCGCGCCCCGGCACGCAGGTTGACATTCTTGAAAAAGAGATTGGACATCCCCAGCTCTACCCGGTGATAACGAAATGAAACGTTCCCGCTTCGCACCCCCCGGTCGTAAAACGAAAGCTCGTTATACTTGAACGCGTACGAGAGATGGAAGCGATGCAGGAAGGTGTTCCCGAGCGAGTAATCCAATAGCATGTAAGGATTCATGCTCAAACGACTCGTCAGCGAGAGGCGCGACCCGCGCAGTCGTTCGTGCGCCAGCGTCGTGTTCAGCAACACGGCGGCAAGCTCCTCCGAGTCGAAACGAAACCCCACGTTCAGCGAGCTGGCCGGCTTCCCTTCCATCTGGAAAACCAGGTCGGGAAGAGGTCCCCCCGACAACTTGAAGTCCACCCGCGCGAAGGCCCCCGTGCCATACAACCGCGCGATCGCCCGGCGAATACCCTCGCGCGTCACCTGCTCCCCGCGCCTCACCCCGGCAATCGACCGCAACCAGCGTTCGTCGCGCTCGTCGCATCCCTCAAAGATCACCCGGTTCACCTGGAACGTGTCCCGTGCCATCCGCCCACGCGGCCTTGCCGTCGCGACATGTGGCTCGTCGCCCCAGATCTCCCGTTTCAACGCCATGATCTCGTCCCACTGCTCGCGCGCCGCCTGTTCTCCCCGGTCGATTATCGCCGCCACGGCCTCCCGCGAGAAACTGGCCGCCGAGTAAGGCGATAATTCCGGGTGCAGGTACAGGGCGAGCGATAACCCTTTCTCGTCGTACTCCCGCGAACCAAGGAATGAAATGATCTGGTCGACGATCCCGACAACCGACTCCAATCCTGCCTCGTCCCGCAACCCCGACTGCACGTTGATTCCTACCAGCACCTCCGCGCCCATCGCCCGCGCAACGTCCACCGGGAAATTGTTCGACACTCCCCCGTCGACGAGCACCATCCCGTCGCGCACGACCGGCGAGAACACTCCCGGCATCGCCATGCTCGCGCGCATCGCCAACGCGAGTACACCACGATCGAGCACTACCTCTTTCCCATCCACGAGGTTGCTCGCCACGCACGCGAATGGAACCGGCAAGCGATCGAAACGCGTCGAATCATGGTACCCGATCGTTAGTTCCATGAATAAATTATAGATATTCTGCCCGCTGACGAATCCCGGCGGCACTTGTATCGTCCGCTTCCACACGGGCGCCGAGATCAGGTACTTTTCCATCATCTCCTTCTCCGGGAACGGAATGTCGTGACGATATACCTTGTCGCCTAACAGGTACGTCCAGTCCTGCCCCCGCACGATCGAGTCGAGCGAGGCGGCGTCATAACCAATCGCGTACAAGCCGCCAACGATCGCGCCCATGCTCGTCCCGGCAATACAATCAACAGGAATCCCCGCCTCCTCCAACACCTTCAACACGCCCACGTGCGCCAGACCTTTCGCCCCTCCACCACTCAATACCAGCCCAACGCGCTTCCGCTCGCGCCCCGCGACATCCGAGAACATGAGCGAGAGAAGCAACATGAAAAGTATACACCTGGTAAAATTTAAACTCGCGTGATTCATGGTAGAACATGTATTGTCTGCCGCCAAAAGTAGTGAATTTTTAGTGACGCCACACCCCGCGCTTCACAAAAGAGGACGCGTCGCCCTCCCGCGAGAAGCATCCCGGGAGGTGTTGATGTCGTCGATTTAAGTCGTATGTTCGCGAAAAAAAAACGCGCGCATGGAGGAAATACAAGTACCGGTGGAACTCGTCGAGCTTGACGAGAACAGTTTTCACATCATCGTGACGGTCGTCGTCGGGTGTATCGAGGGAGATTTTATCGTGGACACGGGAGCGTCAATCACGGTCATCGATCAATACACTCCCTTTTCCCACGAGCCGCTGGAGGACACGTTAGGGATCAACTCCGGGGGGATCGGCGGCGAGATCGGCGAGGTAAAGTTGGTAAACCTCCCCACGTTTCATCTTGGCGGCTACACGCTCGAGAACGTGCGCGTCGCGTTGCTGGACTTGCAATACGTGAACACGTTATACAATAACCAGCTACGCAGGAGGATTGTCGGACTGCTGGGATGCGATTTCCTCACCCGGCATAACGCGGTCATCGATTACGAAAATCAACGACTGACACTAAAAGTATCCTCGCGCGAGTAGCTATATTGAAAAAAATGCCATACTTTCGCGCACTCATCACGATACCGAAAAATTAGTAATTATAAACTGTCAATTATATGCGGAATAAGAAAGCGATCAGATCACTTGCCATTGTACTGGCGTTAGTGAGCCTCTACCAGTTGTTCTTTACTTACAAAACCAATCAAGTGGAGAACGCGGCAAAAGTGTATGCCTCGGGAGACCCGGTAAAAGAAAAAGAATACCTGGATTCCATTCAGAACGAAGTAGTATATAACCTCGGCGTGGCCAAGTTCACTTACAAGGAGTGCAAGGAACTGGAAATGAATCTCGGGCTGGACCTGAAAGGGGGAATGAACGTGACCATGGAGGTCGACGTGGTCGACGTGGTGAAAAGCCTCGCCAATCATAGCGAGGATCCTTCGTTTAACGCCGCCCTCGAGGAGGCCGTGAGGTTGCGCGTGAGCGATCCCACGGATTTCGTCACCCTCTTCGGGAGGGCGTTCGAGAAGATTGCCCCGAACGCGCAACTGGCATCGCCAGCGATCTTCGGCACGCGCGAAATGGAGGAGAAAATCCGACGGGGAGCCTCGAATAGCGAGGTGCTCGACGTGATCCGAAAGGAAGCCAATGGCGCTATTGACAATACATTTAATATACTGCGCACGCGTATCGACGCCTTCGGCGTGGTGCAACCTAACGTCCGAAAGGCAGACATCTCGGGAAGAATCATTATCGAGTTGCCCGGCGTGAAGGACCCGCAACGCGTCAGGGAGTTGTTACAAGGAACCGCCGCGCTGGAGTTCTACGAGACCTACGACCAGCAGGATTATCATCAATACCTGGAGGCAGCGGATAATAAGTTGCGGGAGATCCTGCGCGCTCAAGAAGTAACAAACGAACCGGCCGCCGCGGAGAACACGACTGCCGTCGCGACCAGTGACACGCTGAAGACAGAGGAGGCATCCGAACTCATGGAAGCACTGAATCAACAGCAGGATAGCCTCCAGGAAGGAGGGGAACTCGCCATGTTGACCCGGACGAACCCGCTGTTCACCGTGCTCCAGCCAAACCCACCTATCGCGGACGTGCACGGGGGAACTTCCGCCGTGGGGTACGCCCTGGAAAGGGATACCGTCAAGGTAAACAAGTACCTGGCCATGCCGCAAATCAAGAGCCTGCTGCCGCGCAACTCTCGCCTGCTCTGGGGAATGAAGTCGACGAAGGGATACGCCACGCTTTACGCCATCAAGGTCACCACGCGTACCGGGAAAGCGCCCCTGGAAGGGGACGCGATCGTGGACGCGAGAACCTCATACGACCAACAGTCCGGTATGCCAACCGTCTCCATGACCATGAACGGCGAGGGCGCCAAGACCTGGGCGCGCCTGACGAAGGAGAACGTGAACCACGCGATCGCCATCGTGCTGGACGGCAGGGTCGCCTCCGCTCCCAACGTGAGGGGCGAGATCGCCGGGGGACAATCACAGATCACCGGAAACTTTACCCAGAAGGAGACGGAAGATTTATCGAATATCCTGAAATCGGGTAAACTACCGGCGCCGGCCCGTATCATCGCCGACGAGGTAGTCGGTCCTTCCCTCGGGTTGGAGGCCATACAATCGGGAATGTGGTCATTCGTGATCGCCTTCCTTGTCGTGCTACTCTACATGCTGTTCTTCTATAGCAAGGACGCGGGACTGGCCGCGAATATCGCCTTGCTCGCTAACCTTTTCTTCCTGTTCGGTATCCTCGCGTCAATCGGGGCCGTGTTAACGCTACCGGGTATCGCCGGTATCGTGCTGACGATGGGTATGGCCGTCGACGCGAACGTGCTGATATACGAACGCATCCAGGAGGAAATGCGCTCGGGCAAGGGGCTAAAGCTGGCGATCAAAGAAGGATACCAGCGCTCTTATCCCGCGATCATCGATAGTAACCTGACCACCTTGTTGACGGGCGTCATCCTGTACTACTTCGGCGAGGGGCCGATCAAGGGATTCGCTACCACGCTGGTAATCGGTATCCTTACCTCGCTCTTCACGGCAATCTTCATCTCGCGCCTGGTAATCGAGCGGCTCTCCCGCAAGCGCGACGTGATCTCGTTCTACACCGGTTTCACGAGCAATATCCTGCGGGGCACGAGATACCCGTTCCTGAAGAAACGGCAGGTCAGCTATACCGTCTCCGGTATTCTTATCGCGATCGGCCTCGTCTCGCTCTTCACCAAGGGCCTGGACCGGGGTATCGACTTCGTCGGAGGCCGGACGTACACGGTATCGTTCGCGCAAAACGTGAAGGTTGAAGATGTGGCCGAGGCGTTAGAACCCGTCTACGAGAGCGCGCCGGAGGTAAAGACGTTCGGGACGGCCAACCAGGTAAATATCACGACCAAGTACAAGTACAACCAGCTGAGCGCCGAGGTAGACGCGGAAGTTGACTCGCTGCTCTACGTGGGATTAAAGAAATTCATCCCCGAGGGCACGACCTATACCGAGTTCAGGGCGAACAACCTGCAACGATCGCAAAAAATCGGCGCGGCCGTGGCCGAGGACATGACGCGTGCCGCCATCTGGTCGGTGATTTTCGCGCTACTGGGCATCTTCCTGTACATCCTGGGACGCTTCTCCCGGTGGCAGTACAGCGTTGGTGCTGTCATCGGGTTAGCCCATAACGTGCTGATCGTGCTGGGTATCTACTCCATCTTCTCCGGGCTACTGCCCTTCTCGATGGAGATAGACCAGTCGTTTATCGCGGCCATCTTGACCGTGG
>JAITJA010000070.1 GCA_031279175.1 Odoribacteraceae bacterium | reverse complement strand
TGATACTCTCCACGTCGTTGGGGTTGACGTCATCGATACTTCCCTCGACGGGCAACCCGTCGATGACGAGGAGTGGTCGCGTGGCGGCGTGGAGAGAACTGGCGCCGCGGATAGTCATTTCCCCGTCATGGATGACAAGACCGGCGACGCGTCCTTCCAGGTTAGCCTGGATGTTAGGGGTGTAGCGCTCGTCCAGCTGCCGGGCGGTGATGGCGGTGACAGCTCCCGTGGATTTCTCGCGGGCGATAGTCTGGTAGCCGGTGACGACGACCTGCTCCACCTCCCCGATCGCGTTTTCGAGCGTCACCTCCACGCGCGCGTTCTCCCTGGCCTCGATTTCTCTCGCTTCCATGCCGACGTGGGTCACCCGGAGCACGACGCTCCCGGATATCCCGTCAAGCGTGAAGTTCCCGTCGACATCCGTGGTGACCCCCGTCGTCGTTCCCTTCACGACGATCGACGCGCCGGGCAACGGTGCTCCCGACTCGTCCGTCACGCGTCCGGAGATCTTCCCGTCCGGGCGTTGAAGCTTCTTCCCCGCGAGGCGTTCCGGGCGGATGATGACGATCTCGTCCAGGCGTTCCCACGTGAAGCCTTCCCCGAGGATGACGCGCAAGGCGTCGTCCAGCGTGGCCTCGTTCACGTTCACGTCTCGCGCCTCGCCGGCGCGCAACTCCTCGTGACTGTAAAAGAACTCTTGCCCCGACTGGCGTTTTAACTCCCTCATCACCTCGACGAGCGACGCGCCCTTCATCTTTAACGTGATGAACTGGCCTTTTACCGCGGCCGACAGGTTGAGGATGAAACAACAGGTGAAGATGAATGTCACTTTCATGATCAGTAATTTTCTCGCGCCCGGGCCGTGGGCCTTGTCGCGACGGTTTTTGGTTTTCTTCATACATTCATGATTTTAGTTATTACGCGCGGGGATGTCCTCCCCGTGTCTCTCCCGGTGACCGCGCGAGCGGTTGCCGGTATTTTACTTGATAGTTACCGTGTCATTTTCCAGCTCGAACCGCACGCGGGTCGTTCGCGCGATGATCGAGATTACTTGCTCGATGGAGTATTCCCGCTTGATCATCCCGGTGAAGAGATACCCCTTCAGCTCTTCGCGCTCGAACGCGAACGAGACGTCATACCAGCGCGCTAACTGGCCGGCGATCCGTTCCAGCGCGATCCCGTCGAAACAAAAACGCCCGTGGACCCACGAGAGGTAGATGGACGCGTCGACCTCCCGCGTCTCGAGCCTGCCCGCCGACGCGATGGCTTGCGTGCCCGGCCCGAGGTCGACGCTCCCGGCCGGGGCGGAGACCCGGACGCGCCCGGAGGCAAGCGTCGTCGTCACTTCTCCCTCCCGCGCGTTCACGTTGAAGCGCGTCCCCAGCACGCGCGTCTCTACCTCTCCCGTGATCACGATGAAGGGACGAGCCTCGTCGCGCGAGACCTCGAAGTAGGCCTCGCCCTCCAGGAATACCCGCCGCTCGTCCCCGTCAAAGAACGCGGGGAAGCGCAAGGTGCTTTCCGAGTTCAGGAATACCCGCGTCCTGTCGTCCAGCACGAGCTGGTACTCGCCCCGCCGCGGGACGATCAGCAAGTGATGGCCGGGCGATCGCCGGGGGCCGCGATCGGCAGCGTAGGAGATTACCCGCGAGGAATCCAGCGAGACAACCACCCCGTCGCGGTGCCACGCGGTGTCGCTCGCGACGCCCGCGAGTTCCAGCCGTTCGCCCTCCCCCGTCACCAGCACGGCCAGGTTGTTCGTCACCACGGGAAGCTCCCGCTCCTCGATCATCGCCCCTCGCTCGCCGCTAAACCACCACGCGATGCCCAGCAACGGCAAGAATACCGCCGCTGCAACCCGCGCCCGCCGCCGGCGTCTCGCCCGTCTCACGGCCCGCTCGATCGCCATCCACATCTTTTCCCGTGCCGGCGAAAGGTCGCCCGCGCGTATTCCCTTCATCTCGAGAAGTAGCGAGCGGACGGGCGCGCGCGATTCGTCGTTCCACGACCGTTCCCATTCCTCGCTACCGGGCAGGATCTCGCCGTTTAACAGTGCTTCTACTCGTGTTTTGATCTCCTCTATGTCCATGACGGTGCATTTTCCCGGAAGACGGGAAAGGAGGAGAAAAGGGTGAAATGAAAAGGGGCTATTTTTCCCGGGCGCTCAGGAGGGGCGGGAAAGGAGGGCGGAAAGCAGGAGCAGGAGTGACAGGGCTTCCTCGTCGCCCATCTCCTCCCGTAGTTTCTTGTACGCGATCTTGATTTGTGATTTCACCGTGTTCACGGAGGTTCCTGTCGCGTCAGCTATCTCCTTGTAGCTCATCCCGTCGATGCAGCCGAGGGTGAAGATTTCCCGGCAACGCGGGGGGAGCGTTCCCAGCGCGGCGTGTAAACGGAGGAAGAGTGTTTCCGGGTCGTCGTTCTCGCTGCCGCTTCCCCGGTGGAGCGCGATCACCTCTTCCCGGTATTTTTGCTTTACTCGCGCGTGAAGAAGACGGTCGATGCACGCGTTCCTGACCGACCGGAAGAGGTATGCCCGGGGGATCTCCACGCTGGAGAGCTTTTCCCGCTTCTCCCACAGGGTGATAAATACTTCTTGCACGATGTCTTCCGCGTCCTCGCGGTTCTTGACGAAGCCCATCGCGTAGAGGTATAGCTGCTCGACGTCGCGCTCGAAGAGGCGACGAAAGGCGTTCCAGTCTCCCGCTCGCGCTTGTTCGAATAGGGTGATGTCTTCTTGCATGGCACGTTCCTTTTGTTTTTGAACGAGACAAATATATCGAAAAAGTGCTTGGATAATCTCCCCGCGACTGAATATTCTGCATGACGGGCAACACCAGTAGTGTCCCTGACCGGTTCCCTTGACCGCGCCCCTCCCGGCACGGGAGGATTCCACGATCCCGTGTACATGATCTCGTCATCCCTGGCTTATAAAGGAATAGCCGCGTCGCGCCACGCGAATTTCTAATTAGACAAACGGGATTTCTTCCCGTAAATCGACGAATTATCTTCTCAAGAGGCAGATAAATCCACGAGTATAGATGATTCCTTTTTGGTTATCGTCGATTTATCTCCGTGAGTAATAAATGGATCACCGGCATCGAGAATATAAAATCGATTTTTCGTTGCAAAAGCTTGTTTCGTAAAAACTACTTTGTACTTTTGTGAAGAAGAAAAAAACAGAGAATTTCTATTTCTATGCTTAATTTTAAAATGAATAATTATGGGTTTAGTTCAACCAAGAAGAGAGGCAGATTTCATCATCTGGGTAAATGTGATTTACGCTGAGGTCGTCACACACGCCACAGTATGGAAGTTAGACAATGACGTGTTGCAACGATTGTCGCTGTTGTACCATGATGCAAAGAATGCTTACGATGACAACCTGGACAAAAATACTAGAAGTCGTGCTACGGTGAGCAAGAAGAATGAGTCGTTCAGGTGTTTACGAGAGTTTATGAGGTTATTTGAGCGGTCTTTATCTGGTAACTTGAATATCACGAACGAGGAAATCATTGCCATGGGCCTTCCATCCAGGATTCGCCATGCTGGCTACTACCTCTCGATGTCAAGATATGCGTCGGGAACGAAAGTCGCCTTTGGGGAGTGCCGCGAACTAGAGATCTTCGTCAGTGTACCGCAACTCGGACACTCGACGTCCTATGTCAGAGGGGAAGAGGATTGCGATACAAGTCTGAAATACAAAAAGAAGGGAGGCAAGATGTGGGTCAAGATAAACTATGCCGGGCGACATGTCACGATCCGTCTTACTGATGAATAGCCCGGTAAAAGCCTTACGATCATGTCCGTGAGGGTCACTCCTCGCC
>JAITJA010000050.1 GCA_031279175.1 Odoribacteraceae bacterium | reverse complement strand
CCCCCATTGTCACCGCGACAATGGGCCGGTTGAAAAGTGAACTTCCCTTTCGTCGCCGCGTAGGCGCTATAAATTGTTTTTTCAGGCCATTGTCACCGCGACAACGGGCCGATCGGGCGCGAACGAAGCATTGTCACCGCGACAACGGGCCCGCGAGAACTTTTCAGGCCATTGTCACCGCGACAACGCTCCGCGAGAAATTTTCAGTGCATTGTCCGCGCGCGATGACGGTGGAGAGCGCCCCGGGCGCGTCGTCTATCCCCGCGCGCGTGGTCGCGATGATGGCGAGAATCCGGGGAAATAGTCCTACTTTTGTCTCGTGAAATACCTTAAATAATATTGCCATGACAATAGAAGAAAGCGTTAGCAAGGGGATCATGAATGCCATGAAAGCCCGCGAGACACTCCGGTTGGAGGTGTTACGAAACATCAAGAAAGTCATCATCGAGACCAAGTCCATGCCCGGCGCGCCCGCGTCCCTCGACGACGACGCCTGCATGAAAATCATCCGCAAGCTGGCCAAACAAGGACGGGACGCCGCCGCGATCTTCCTCCAGCAAGGACGCGCGGACTTGCACGCGCACGAGCTCGAGCAAGTGGCCGTGCTCGAGGAGTTTCTCCCGGCACAAATCGACGACGAGGCCCTCGCCACCGCGCTGCGCGAGATCATCGCCCGCGTCAATGCCTCCGCCACCGACGCGGGGAAGGTCACGGGCATCGCTAACCGGGAGCTCGCCGGGAAGGCCGACGGGAAACGAATCGCTAACAAGGTGAAAGAGATGCTGGGATGACCGTGAAGGAGTGGACTACCGGCGTGATCAAGCAAGCCGAGATCGACAGGTATCTCGCCGGGGGGAAGGATTTTATCGACGAGGCGGGTATCGAGCGGGAACTGGCGCGACAACGACAGCCGGACGCCGGGCGCGTGCGGGAGATCCTGCAGAAGTCGCTGGAGATAAAAACGCTCTCCCCGGCCGAGACCGCGGCGCTGCTGAACGTGGAGGATCCCGCGCTGCTCGAGGAGATGCAGGAGACGGCGCGCGCCGTGAAACGAAAGGTGTACGATAACCGGATCGTCTTCTTCGCGCCGCTCTACCTCTCGAACTTGTGCGTGAACAACTGCCTGTATTGCGGGTTTCGCGAGGAGAACAAGGAGGAGACGCGGCACGCGCTGTCGATGGAGGAGGTGAAACGCGAGACCGCCGCCGTGATCGACGAGGGACATAAACGCGTGATCGCCGTCTACGGTGAGCACCCGCGGAGCGACGCGGATTATATCGTCGACTCCCTCGCCGCTATATATTCCGTCAAGCGCGAGACCCCCTCCGGGAAGGGATTTAATAATATCCGCCGCGTCAACGTGAACGCCGCGCCGATGGATATCGCGTCGCTGGACAAGCTGCGGCGCGCGGGCATCGGCACGTACCAGGTGTTCCAGGAGACGTACCACCGCGGGCGCTACGCGGAACTGCACGCGCCGGCAAGCATCAAGGGCAATTACCGCTGGCGACTGTACGCGGTGCACCGGGCCATGGAAGCCGGCATCGACGACGTGGCGATCGGCGCGTTGTTCGGGTTGCATGACTGGCGTTTCGAGGTGATGGGGCTGCTGCATCACGCGCTCGACCTGGAACGGCAGTTTGGCGTGGGGCCGCACACGGTGTCGTTCCCGAGGATGCAACCGGCGCGCGGGTCGATCGTGAGCGAGCGCTCCCCGTACCTCGTGGATGACGAGAGCGCCCGGCGGTTAGTGACCGCGATTCGCCTGGCCATCCCGTGCAGCGGCCTGATCGTCACCGCCCGCGAGCGTCCGTCGGCGCGACGGGAATTGCTCCACCTGGGGTGCACCCAGACGGACGCGTCGACGCGGCTGGGTATCGGCGCGTACGCGCGGGGGCTGAAGCAGGAGGAGAACGCGGACAAGGTGCAGTTCACGCTGGGCGACCAGCGTAGTCTCGACGAGGTGGTGCGCGAGCTGGCCGAAGACGGGGTGATCACGTCGTTCTGCACCGCCGGTTACCGCTGCGGTCGCACGGGCGAGCGTATCATGACGATGCTCGAGAAGGGGGTAGAAGGAAAATATTGCAAGCTGAACGCCGTGCTCACGTTCCGGGAGTTCCTGAACGATTACGCGTCGCCCGCCACGCGCGAGGCAGGTGAACGGCTCATCGAGCGCGAGATCCGGGAGATCGAGGCGGACGCGTTCTTCTCCGGCCGCGGCCTGCTGCCGCTCTTCTCGTCTTACCGCGAACGGCTCGAGCAGGGCGAGCGGGACTTGTACATGTAGCGGGGAGGTTGTACCTTTGTCATCGCGCGAGGGGGAGCGCGAGTAATTCACCTTAAATAAAGACACCATGAAGAAGTTTACATGCATCGTCTGCGGGTACGTTTATGACCCCGCGGTGGGCGACCCGGATAGCGGTATCGCGCCGGGTACTGCCTTCGAGGATATCCCGGAAGATTGGCTCTGCCCGCTCTGCGGCGTGGGCAAGGGGGATTTCGAAGAAACAGTAGAATGACCGGGGGGGGAGGCAATTGCCTCCCCCCTTCTTGTTTTCTTTCCGCGAGCCGGACGTAACCCCGTGAAAAGAGATACTTTTGTAGCGAACTAATAATTTCTATTCACTCGAACAGGGAAGATGGAAGAGGCAACGAATATATCGCGCGACCGGGAACAGTTCGAAGAGATGTTCACGGGATATTACACGGAGCTGGTCGCGTACGCGAACAACTACACGAGGGATATACCATCGGCCGAGGATGTTATACAGGAGATGTTCTGTAACCTGTGGGACAAGCGCGGCCGTTATCGCGTGCATACCAACGCGCGCGGCTTCCTCTTCAGCGCGGCGCGTAACGCGGTGCTGAACTACCTGACGCGCACGCGAAAGATTACCGTGGAGCTTTCGGACAAGCTGGCCAACGAGCTGCTGCTCCACGAGGAGATGGATACCGCGCGGCAAGATAAATTATTGTACTCCCTGATCGAACGATTGCCCGAGCGGAGAAAACGGATATTCAAGCTCTGCTTCTTCGACGAGTTGAAGTACGCGGAGGTGGCGACACGGCTGGAGATCTCCGTGAATACCGTGAAGACGCAAATGGGACGGGCAATGGCGGAGTTGAGAGGGGCCGCCGGGGAATTACTTCTCGTCATCCTGCTCGCGAAAAAGTAGG
>JAITJA010000102.1 GCA_031279175.1 Odoribacteraceae bacterium | reverse complement strand
CGCGAGTTCGCGAAGGTCTCTCGCGTGGCGCGGCGCGTGTTCGCGAAGATTCACTGTCTCCCCGCGCGTAAAAACCCCCTCGTCGCGCGCTTTCGCGTCCACGATTTCGTGAAGTTTTTCCCCTCGTGACGCGTAAACCGGAAGGGTTTTGCCGCCCGTTCGCGTCGCTCCAACGCGAAAAAATGTAAATAATCTTGAAACGGGGAGGAGGCTCCCGTTGTCAAAACGCTATCCCGCCCGTTTCCCCCGCGAAATTTCAAGTACAATGGCTAGCGTTGTTTCCCGCGCGCTTTCTTCTTGATTTTTTTTCGCCCCCTCTTTTAGTTGTTCGCGGGCGTCGCGATGGAATGTGACGCGTAGTCGTTATCTTTGCCCGAGAACGAGTAAAAAGAAACAATGGATACAAGCGAAGTGATCAAGAGATGGCGCGAGGTGAAGGAGAGCCTGCCCGTGGGAGTCAAGCTGGTGGCCGTGTCGAAGCACGTGCCCGTGGAAGTCATCGCGGCATTGTACCGCGCCGGCCAGCGGGCCTTCGGGGAGAACCGCGTGCAGGAACTCGCGAGGAAACGCGAGGCGCTGCCCGGGGACGTCGAGTGGCACATGATCGGGCACTTGCAGACGAACAAGGCGCGGGTCATTGTCCCGTTCGCGGCGATGATTCACGGCGTGGATAGCGCGCGGCTGCTGGAAACGATCGACCGGGAAGGCGCGCGCGCCGGTCGGGTAGTCCCCTGCCTGCTGCAATTCCGCGTCGCGTCGGAAGAGAGCAAGTTCGGGATGACGCTGGACGAGGCGCGGGAGTTGCTGGAGAGCGCGGCGTTCGCGAGGATGAAACACGCGCGGGTCGCGGGGGTAATGAGCATGGCGACGTTCACGCTGGACGAGTCGCGAGTGCGGGAAGAATTTGCCCGTTCGCGCGAGCTGTTCGAGACATTGAAGCGCGACTATTTCGCCGGCGACCCCGGTTTCAAGGAGCTTTCGATGGGGATGTCCGGCGATTACCTGCTGGCCGTCGCGGCGGGCAGCACGCTGGTGCGGGTGGGCAGTGCCCTGTTTCGCGGCGACGATTAGTGATGTTTAAACTAAATAACAAGCGATATGGTTGATTTAAGCGTGAAGTACATGGGGCTGGAACTGCCCGGGCCGGTGATTGCCGGTAGTTGCGGGCTGACGGCCACGATTGAGAACCTGCAAGCGCTCGAGCGGGCAGGAGCCGGGGCCGTGGTGCTGAAATCTATCTTCGAGGAACAGATCGAGGAAGAGACGTCGCGGGTATTCAAGGCCGGCTTCGGCGAGGGCGCGCCCTTTCCCGGCGCGATGGATTACGTGCGGGCCTACGCGCGGTCTCACTCGCTGCGACAGCACGCCGGGCTGGTACGCGAGGCGAAACAACGGCTGTCGATCCCGGTGATCGCGAGCTTGAATTGTTTCAGTGGCGGGGAGTGGATCTCCTTCGCGCGCGAGCTGGAAGAGGCGGGGGCGGACGCGTTGGAGTTAAATATATTCGTGTTCCCGGCGGACGACTTCGCGGGGAGTGCCGAGGTGGAGGAGGCCTACGCGGGGGTGGTGAAGGCGACGCGGGGCATGGTGAACGTGCCGTTGTGCGTGAAGATCTGCCCCTGGATCACCCACCTGCCGTCGTTCACGGAGAAATTACGCGGGGCGGGTGCTGACGCCGTCACCCTTTTTAATCGCCTTGCCGACCCGGATATCTGCATAGAGACGCTCCGGTTATCGTCCGGCGATTCGTTATTCAGCCAGCCGGGGGACACGCGGGCGGTGTTGCGCTGGACGGGGATCCTGTTCGGCAAGAGCGAGATCTCCGCCTCGACGGGCGTGCGCGACGGGGAGACTGTCGTGAAGTTATTACTGGCCGGGGCCGCGACGGTGCAGGTATGTTCGCTGCTTTACGAGCGTGGCATCCCGGTGATCGGGGAGTTAAACGCCTTCGTCGCGGGGTGGATGGAGCGCAACGGTTTCGCGTCGGTGGGGGAGTTCCGCGGGATGCTCTCGCGCGCGGCGACCGGTGACGCGGGGCAATACGAGCGCGTGCAGTTTATCAAACATTTTGGTGACATTAAATAAATAAACCATGAGAACAATGATGATGTTATTATGCCTGCTGGCGTGCGCGTGCGGCGGGAAGTTCGAGGGGATCCCCGGGAAGTA
Source organism: Odoribacteraceae bacterium (assembly GCA_031279175.1). GTDB lineage: Bacteria > Bacteroidota > Bacteroidia > Bacteroidales > Marinifilaceae > JAIRKS01. Next base: position 1,189 of record JAITJA010000102.1, on the reverse strand, counting down.
TCACGCGTTGCTGGATAGCGCGCTGGCAAGGGCCGGGGCGAACCGGGGGGAGCTGGAGAAGGCGCTGGCGAACGCGAAAGGGGCGGAGAAAGAGGGCGTGGCCTTCCTGGTCTCTTACATGCCCGCGCGAGACCTGGTCTCGATGAGCGGCGAGGATCTCTTGCTCAACACGCGCCTGGCTTACGCTGCCCGCGAGCGCTTCGCGTGGGCCGGGAACGTGCCCGACTCGATCTTCCTGAACGAGGTGTTGCCGTACGCGAGCCTGAACGAGAAGCGGGAGAACTGGCGGGAGGATTTTTACCGCCGTTTCGCCCCCCGCGTGGAGGGTTGCGCGACGCTGGAAGAGGCGATCCGGGCGGTGAACAAGCACGCGCGGGAGGAGCTCGGCGTGGATTATAACACGCGGAGACGGAAGCCGGATCAAAGCCCGTCCGAGTCGATCGAGCAGGGGATGGCCTCGTGCAGCGGGTTATCGATCTTGTTGACGGATGCTTTCCGTTCGGTAGGCGTCCCGTCGCGCGTGGCCGGCACGGCGAGCTGGCACGATGACCGGGGCAATCACACGTGGTGCGAGGTGTGGCTGGACGGCCGCTGGTATTTCACGGAGTACTACCCCGACGACCTGGACCGGGCATGGTTCCTGGCAGACGCCGGTCGCGCGCGGCCCGGTGATCGCGAGTATGCCGTGTGGGCCTCCTCCTTCAAGCCGACGGGCCGGTCATTCCCGCTGGTATGGGATCGTTCGATAGACTACGTCCCGGCGGTCGACGTCTCGTCGCGTTATATTAAGGTGTACCGCGAGGTCGCTACCCGCCAGGAGAGTGACGGCAATCACGTGGCCTTGCGGGTACGGGCTTTCGGGGACAATTCCAGGGATCCCGGCGCGCGCGTACAGGTAAACGTGGACGTGTTCCGCGGGACGGAGCAGGTCGGGGGCGGGAGCACTGCCGGCCCCACGCGGGACGCGAACGACGCGTTGCAGTTCCTCGTCGAGAAGAACGCGACATATACCCTCAAGTACTGGCTCCCGGACGGGACGGGGAAGGAAATGACGGTGGCGGTGAAGGAATCCCCCGCGGACGTGACGCTGGATTAAAAGGAACGACCGGGATCACACCGGTCGTCATCAACAAAAACACCTTAAAAAACCATAATCTAATAAGTCTGCAATACTGTTTTCAGTAAAAAC
>JAITJA010000128.1 GCA_031279175.1 Odoribacteraceae bacterium | reverse complement strand
TGCTTTTGATTCCGCAAATATAGTCTTGGAAAATTGTTAAAAGCAAGAGAATCCTTGTTTTTCTTTCCATATTTTTTCGCGGGCACTTTTTTTACTTGTTTATCGCGTGTCCGCGCTCCCGGAAAGAGGCGACTATTTACACCTGATTATTGCCGGTAACTCCCCGTTATCACTAGACGGGAGGCCGGGGAGCGAGCACTCGTCGCGCGAGACGAGCCGGGGAGAAATCATTTCGCGGGCCTTTCTCGAGTGAAAAATTCACGTACATTTGCAGCCGCTCGCCGGGTAGTATTTCCAGCACGAGAAGCGAGCACGAGACTATATTAAAGGTGAAATTAATACGTGAACAAGATGGAGAGATACCGGATACCGTTGGTTCCCGGCCCCGTGTCGGTGCCCGACGAGGTTTTGGGGATGGCGATAGTGAATTATGGTTCGGGAATGATCGAGCCGGAATATTTCGCGATGTACAAGGAGTGCGAGCGACTGCTGCAACAGTTGATGCAAACGCGTTCGCGCGTGGTGATCCAGACGGGCGAGGGGATGCTGGCGTTGTGGACGGCGCTGAAGAGCACGTTGAATCCGGGCGATAAGGTGCTCGCGATTTCCACGGGGATGTTCGGCGAGGGACTGGCGGCGATGGCCAGGGCGATTGGTTGCGAGACGCGGGTGGTGGCGCACGAGTTCAACGAGACGGTGCACGACTTTGACCGCGTGGAGCGCGAGATTGTCGATTTCCGGCCGCGAATGATCACGATGGTGCAGTGCGAGACGCCGAGCGGCACGCTGAATCCCGTCCGGGAGATCGGCGAGTTGAAAAGACGGCACGGCGTTCCGCTCCTGTGCGCGGACATGATCTCCGGGATCGGCGGCGTTGAAGTAGAGGTGGACGCGTGGGGAGTAGATCTCGCGCTGGGCGCGTCGCAGAAGTGCCTTTCGTCCCCGGCGAGCCTGGCGTTCCTGTCGGTGAGCGAGGCGGCGTGGGAGCGCGTGCATGAGGTGGGTTATGTTGGCTACGAGGCGTTGCTCCCGTTTGCCGCCGCGCTGGAGAGCGGGGAGTTCCCGTATACACCGTACTGGCAGGGGCTGGCGCAGTTGAAGCGCGCTTGCGAGCTGATCATGGAAGAGGGTATGGACGTTTGCTTTGCTCGTCACCGGGAGGTGGCCGGGTATTGCCGCGAGCGGTTGTCGGGGATGGGCATCGCGCTGTACCCGGAGGCAGGGCGCGCGACGTGCTCGCCAACGGTGACGGCGGCACGCGTGCCGGAGGCGCTCGGTTGGGAGAAACTGGACGCGGCGTTGAGGGCGCGCGGCGCGGTGTTCGGTAACAACTTCGGCGCGCTGGCAGGGAAAGTGTTCCGTGTCGGGCACATGGGGTCACAAGCTAACATAGAGATGGTGGCCGCGGCAATGGATATCCTTGAATGTATCGTTCGCCGGTGAACGCGCGGTTGGCGCGTTCGTTTTTTCTTTACATTTGCAATAGATTTATTACTAAACTGTTTTTAAAGGAATAGATATGGATTACAAGTTTGAGATTAGCTTACCGAATAGTTCTGACTTTAGATGCGAGATAGCTATCGGGGGTGAACAAACCTTTCAGCAGTTCCACGACAAGTTGGTCGAGACGTTGGGATACGATAACGCGCAGATGGCGTCATTCTTCACGCTCGACCGCCTGGGGAACAGGACCAAGGAGATCGCGCTGATGGAGATGGCGGGAGAAGAGGAGGAGAGTGACACGCTGGTGATGGACGGCACGCGGATTAGCGACGTGGTGAAGCCCGGTTGCCTGGAACTGGAATACGTGTTTGACTTCTTCGCGAACAGGTATTTCAGGGTGGAGTACGCCGGGGAGTATATCCACGACTCTTCCGACGTCATGCCGACTTGCATCTCGTGCGTTGGCGATATCCCGGAACAGTTCTCCTATAACGCCGGCAAGAGCGACTGGGAGTTTGAAGACCCGATCGAGGAGTACGACGAGAACAACTACGATAGTAGCTTCATGGACGAGTTCGAGAATGACGGGTACGACGACGAGAATAACCGGGAAGACCGCTACGATGACGAGTTTGGCGGGGAGAAGTACGAGAGCCTCGACGATTATATCGACAGGCTGTAGCGATGCCCGCCGCGCGAAAGACCCTGCTCGTGATCCTGGGGCCAACGGGCGTCGGGAAAACGGGGACGGCTATCGAGGTGGCGCGCTCCTTCGAGACCGCGATCCTCTCGTGTGATTCGCGGCAAGTATACCAAGAGATGAGAATAGGAACCGCCGCGCCCGGCCCGCGAGAGCTGGCGGCGGTTCCTCATTATTTTGTCCGGACGATACCCGTTACACGACCTTATAATTGCTGGGAGTTCGCGCGGGAGGCACTGGAACTGCTGGAGGAGCTTTTTTCGCGCCACGACGCGGTGATCATGGCGGGAGGATCGATGTTATATATCGACGCGGTATGTCGCGGGATCGACGAGATGCCAGACGTTGACCCGGAAACACGAGCGACCATCGAGCGCCTGTACGCGGGCGAGGGGAACGAGGCTTCACGAAGGCTGCTGCAGGAGCTGGATCCCGCGTATTACCGGCAAGTGGACCTCGCGAATACACGGCGGGTGACGCGCGCCATAGAGGTCTGCCTCGCGACCGGGCAGCCCTATTCCTCGTTGCGTTCCGGGCGTCGTCACCGGCGGGATTTCTCTATCGTCAAGATCGGCCTGCAACGCGACAGGCAGGAGTTATATGACCGCGTCAACGAGCGCGTGGAACAGATGGTGGCTGCCGGCATGGAAGAAGAGGCCCGCGGGCTATATCCCCACCGCCACCTGAACGCCCTGAACACGGTAGGATACAAGGAATGGTTTGATTACTTCGACGGGAAGATCTCCCGCGAGGAGGCCATCCGGCAGATCAAGCGAAACACGCGGCACTATGCCAGGAAACAACTCTCGTGGTTTCGCCGGGATCACGAGATCACCTGGTTTCACCCGTCGCGCGCGGGGGATATAATCTCCTTCGCCCGCGAGAGTACCCGTTAACCATTCTCGTCGCGTTTGGAAACAGCTCCGCGCGCATGCGGTACGCGTCATGGAAAAAATAATAGTCGAGGAGGAGTTTCTGGATCGAGAAACCGGAACCGCGATAGAGGCAGAAGGCGGGTTCATTATCCTTCTTGACCTCCAGCGTGACGGCGACCATTCCCTCGGAATACGCGTAATTGATGGCAGCCTTCAATAAACGTCGCCCGACATGTCTCCGTCGCCAGTCCGGGTGTACGGCGAGATAATAGACGTGCGCTCTCTTCCACCCGGCGTGAGTCAGGCAGACAATCCCTCCCACGACCATGCCGTTAACCCGCGCGACAAGCACGATACCCTTCGCCCGCGTGATCTGGTAAAGCAACTGACGGTGAGAAACGCCCATACTGCCAAAGCAACGGACGCCAATATCCAGGAGAGAGGGTTCATCGTCCCGCGTGGCCCGCTCGATTACTATTTTTCTTCTCATGATATTAATATTTTCTTTACCCGGGGAGATTAGAGGCGCGCCGCTTCCCGGCAAACGGCTACCGTATAGAGTCACGGCATACCGGTGATCTCGAACTCCGCCCGTTGTTCGAAGAACCTTTTGACCATCCGCGTGCGATTCGGATCGATGAGGAACTCGTCCCTTGCCCGTTCCCTGGCGAAGCGGATCATGTCGGGGATCCGCGTGCGATTGATCACGTTATTCAACGCGGGCACTTGCTCGAGGTCGACGGTCAGGAAGAAGCTCAACTTATCCATCCCGAGGAACTTCATGTCCCCCGGTTGCAGTCCCAGTTCCTCGTGCACGAGTTCCCCTTCCGGTGTCCCGGGAGCGAAAAAGGGGAGGAAAGAGAGCACGATCAACTTCTCCTCCTGTATAATAAACGGGAGATACCCCGTGAGGATAGGCGTGTCGTCGTAGATATAACATTCCAGCATCTGTCCTGTCTCGCAGGGACGCTGGGAATGCGCGAGAGACTCCGTGATATAGAAATTCCTCACGTGCGCGGGGAAGACATCCATTCGTTCACCGGCGCGCCGGAGAGCGTGCGACTGGATATAGACGTCGAGCAAGACGGGAGGATCTTCCTTTTCCCGGGTAACGACCGAGCGTTCGATAGTCCCCTTGCGGAGCGGCATGTGATCGACTGGCCCGAGCTGTACGCGGAAGGCGACGCGTTCCTTTTGCTTGTGAGTAAAGTAAATTGTCTCGGCGGGGGAGGAGGTGACGTAGACGAAAGAAGTGATATATCCCCAGGAAGTCGTTGGTATTTGCCGGAAGTCCCAGTGGAATCCATAGACGCGGAAATTAACTTTCGACACCATGGACAACACGTCGCGAATGCACGATTTCACGTCGAGAAGATCATTCAGCACGAGGTCGTTTTCGATACATTTGACGAGCATGTCGACGATCTCCTGCTGGCGAGCCGGGAAGCCATGCTGCATGTGAGCGTTCCTGAGACCGGCAGCGAAGGCCAGGCCGTGGGTAGCCAGCTCGAAAAACGTCAAGCCGATGGACGGATCCCTGAAATAATGATTTCGCATGAAATTGTGCGTGATTGCCGAGATAAAGTCAAGCAATTTCCGGGGCACGCGATGTCCCTTCTCTATCCGGAAGCGGGGCGGGTCGACGATGAAGTGCAGGAGAATAAACAACTGTTGCTTGCTAAACTCGTCCAGCAGCGACGGGTCGAACCCGTAAGCGCGGAGGACTTTCCGCGCCGTGTCGCGTCGTTTCTTGTAGAACGCCTTGTTCGTGATATTATACTGCCGCACCGGTGGCGCGTCGATAATCTTCTTCTTTGCCATGATTCAATTCACATCACGGGTAAAACATCCTCGCCCCGGAGATCGAAAAAACGCTTTACCATCCGGGTGAGTTTCGCGTCGAAAGGAGCGTCCGTGTCGGCGACATACTTCAAGTGACTGGCCAATCGCGCCACCCGCGTGCGGTCGATCACCTCTTTCAGCACGGGCACTTGCTCGATATCGACGAGAAGGAAAAAACTCAACTTATCCATCCCGAGGTACTTCATGTCCTCTATTTGCAGCCCCAGCTCCCTCTCCAGCGCGTCGCCATCCGGCGTCCCCGGCGCCACGGGCGGCAGGAAACTCAGCACGAATATCTTCTCGTCTTGCACTATAAAAGGAAGGTATCCAAGCACCAGCTCCACGCTCTCGTCCATGTCATCCGTCTGCACGCCGATAAAACACTCGAACATGTACGAACGCCCCTTGATCACGCGCCGCGAGTAAGCCATTGTCTCCGTGATATACCCGTTGCGCTTGTGGGCCGAGAAAACGTCCATGCGCTCCTTGACGCGTTGCAGGGCGTGCGACTGGATATACACGTCTAATTCCGTGGACTTGTCCGCCGGGTCACCGGTAAGGCGAGACCGTTCAACCGTCGCGCCGCGCGTCGGGATCACGACCAGCGGGCCCAGCTTGACGCGAAAGGCAACGCGCTCCTTCCGGTTATGCACGAAGCGAATGGACTCCGCCTCGTCGGACAGGATGACCAGCCACAGCTTGACGTGCAGCTTGCCCGGGAAACCGTATGACGCCATCTTCCACTCGAAACCGTAAACGCGAAAATTCAATTTCGAGATCATCATCATCGCCCGGTGAACGAGCACCGCCAATCCCTCGATATCCGACGGGACGCGATCCGTGTCAAATATCCTGGCCAGTTCCGCGATCGCCTTCCCTTGTTCCCGGTGAAATCTCTTGCGCAGCGATTCTACATGCACGGACGTCGTGAAAGCCATCCCGTGCGTCACCATGTCGAGGTACGTGTAACCAATCTCCGGGTCACCGTAACAGAACGTCCGCATGATGAAATGCATGTAATGGGAAACGAAATCAATCAAGTGGCGAGGAACCTGGTGACCATCGCCCGCGACCACGTGCGGCGCTTCCACCGCGGGGTCATACAATATCTCCAGTTGCTTCCTGTTAAACACGTCCAGCAACGCCTCGTCAACGTCATACGCTTTAAACATGCGACGTATCGCGGCGTCCCGTTCTCTGAAATACGATCGAGTATTCAAATCTCGTGTAGGTTTCGGTGGTGTCTTCTTCTTTTTCTTGGCCATGCGCGTGACAGGTTTATTTTCTACACGCGAAGATAAAAGTAAATGAGAAAAATACAATCGCGCTCGCCGCGCCGGGACGCGCGTCACGCGAACGAGGAAATAAAAAAACAAGAATATAAATAAGGTGTCCCGGGAATACAGGAACGACAGAAACGACAATCCAAGAGCACGCGAAAAACAACATGTAGGAAGCATAAAACAACGTGCATGAAGCACCAAACAACGTGTTTGACCACCCAAACAACG
>JAITJA010000112.1 GCA_031279175.1 Odoribacteraceae bacterium | reverse complement strand
ACTAATTGGTGCTTCCCCGCCACTAATTGGTGCTTCCCCGCCACTAATTGGTGCTTCCCCGCCGCTAATTGGTGCTTCCCCGCCGCTAATTGGTGCTTCCCCGCCACTAATTGGTGCTTCCCCGCCGCTAATTGTTGCTTCCCCGCCGCTAATTGGTGCTTCCCCGCCACTAATTGTTGCTTCCCCGCCACTAATTGGTGCTTCCCCGCCACTAATTGTTGCTTCCCCGCCACTAATTGTTGCCGTCCCGTCCCGGGAATCTGCCTACCCGCCCCGGGAATCTGGGCTGCCGTCCCGGGAATCTGCCTACCCGTCCCGGGAATCTGGGCTGCCGCCTCGAGGATCTGGGCTGCCGCGGCGCGCGGGTACTAATCGCGCGGGGAGACGATTCGGGTGGCGACGCGGGCGACGAGGAAGCTGGGGATAGTGCAGAGCATGATCCAGAGGAAAAACAGGGGATAACCGGTTTGTTCTTGTATCCAGCCGGAGAACATGCCGGGGAGCATCATGCCAAGGGCCATGAAGCCGGTGCAGAGGGCGTAGCGCGCCGTGCCGCGCGGGCCGTCGCTAAAGAGGATCATGAAGAGCGTGTAAGCCGTGAAGCCGAAGCCGTAACCGAATTGCTCGATCGCCACGCAAGAGGAGATGAGCCACGCGGAGGCTGGACGGGCAAGGGAAAGGTAGACGTAAACGAGATTCGGGAGGTTCATCGCGAGGGCCATCCACCAGATGCAACGACGGAAGCCCAGGCGAGAGAGTAACATGCCGCCGGTGATCCCGCCGACGATTAGTGCCGCGAGTCCTACCGTGCCGTACGCGAGGCCGTAGCCGGCGGTGGTCATGCCCAGGCCGCCGCGACCCGGTTCGTCCAGCAGGAAGGGTGAGGCAATCTTGGAGAGCTGGGCCTCGGCAAAGCGGAAAAGCAGGAGGAATGCAAGGGCGGGGAGGATGCCGGGCGTCCGGAAGAAGAGGAGGAAGGTTGACAAGAAATCGGGGGAACGTTCCGGGGAACGGTCTCGCGGCGGTCGCGGGAGGAAGATCGCGTGATAGAGCGAGAGTAGCAGGATGATGGTTGCCAGCAAGAGGAAGATCGCGAGCCAGGCGGCGGGGATGGCCTTGTTGCCGGGGAGGGTTAGCGCGTAGTGATCCTCGAGTAGTCCTGCCAGCATGACGACAGCCCCTTGCCCGGTCAGCACGGCCGCGCGGAAGAAGGTATTTCGCCAGCCGACGAAGAAAGCTTGTCGTCGTTCGTCGAGGGCCATCATGTAGAAGCCGTCGGCGGCGATGTCGTGAGTGGCCGAGCTAAAGGCGACCAGCCAGAGGAAGGCGAGGGAGTATCGCGTGGCGTCTGGCGCGGGGATGACGAGCGCGACGCCGGCGAGAGCCGCGCCTGTCATGATTTGTGTGATGATGATCCACCAGCGTTTCGTGGCGAGCATCTCCACGACGGGGCTCCAGAGGGGTTTGATGACCCAGGGGAGGTGTAGCCAGCCGGTGTAGAGGGTGATCTCGGCGTTCGAGAGGCCGAGGCGCTTGTAGAGGACGATCGAGAGCGTGACGACGATGACGTTCGGTAGTCCTTGCGCGAAATAGAGGGAGGGTATCCACGACCAGGGTTTCATTGTCTCGCGTTAGTAACGTGTTTCCAGGCGCGTGCCGGGGAAGTACCGGGCGAGGATCTCCCGGTAAGCGCATCCCCTTGCGCTCATCATTGCCGCGCCGATCTGGCAGAGGCCCACGCCGTGTCCCCACCCGGCGCCGTGTAGGATGAAGCGGGTGGGGCGTCCGGCGTTGTCGCGTTCGACGGTCGTGATGAAGGCGGAGCTGTAGAGGTGGGCGGGGGAGAGGACGCGGCGGATGAGCAGCTCCTTGCCGATGACGAGCCTCCCGCGCTCGCCGACGATCCCCAGGCGGACGAGACGGCCGGAGACCCCGCGTTCGACCGGCTGCAGGTCGAGCAAGTTGCCGAGGCCGGCGTGCAGGCGCGATTCCACGAGGGCCGATAGCTCGTCGGCGGGATAAGCGATCGTCCAGCGGAAGAAGTCGCGCGTCTCCCTGTCGTAATCGTTCAGTATGCCGGCGAGGAGTTCCCCGTTGACGTTACATTCAGCCGGTGGCGAGGAGAGTATCCACGCGCGGGCGTTCTCCTCGACGCTCAGGTCTGGCGAGGCGATGCCGGTGGCGTTGTCGTCGACCTTGACGAGGTAGGGGTGGAAGCGCGGTTCCCATGTATTGTCGAACCGTTCGGTGGCGCCGCCGCAGCATTTCGAGAAGCGGGCGTCGCACACGCGTCCCCGGTAGACGAGCACCTCCCCGCGGGTGGACTGGACGGCCCGCGCGACGGCCTCGTTTTCTCTCTCGACGCCCTGGTATCGCTGGCAGTGGTCGTCGGCGCAGACATCGTAGAGGGCGTGCTGGTGGCGGTCGAACCAGCGGGTATACTCGCCCTCGTTGTCGATTGCCCGGCACTCGTCGCGCTCCTTTCCCTCCTTCTGCGCGAGCAGCCAACCGCGCGAGATGACGGCGTGCGCCTTCAGGTATTCCGGCGGGGCGCTTGCGTTCATCTCGGAGGAGATCACGCTCGTCAGGTACTCCTCCAGCGGGAGGGTATTCACGGCTACCAGCCGTTCTTCCTCGCGGATAAATGAGAGCGCGCCGCGGAAGCGTTGCCTTTCCGTCCGTTCCCAGTGGAATTGGATGCCGATGGAGACCCCCGCGAGGTCGAAGGTGTCGCGGGGCGTTGCCGGTTCGAGGGTAAAGCCGACGGGCAGGCGTTCTGTCGTTTCCCCTTGCCGGAGGAGGAGCGCGTCGTTGTCCATGCTGATGGAGAACTCCCCGCTGTAGCTGGCCTGTTCGCGGCGGAACGCGCCGTTGAGCCGGAAGTGGATCTCCCGGGCGGAGAGTATGCCCACGGTGATGTTATTCATGACGCGCGTGTAGGCGTCCTTCTTGGTCTACCCGCGCGCGTGCCGTGACTTGCTCGAAGAGGTGGCGGAGGAGCGGCGGGTCGTAACGATGGTAATCTTCCGCGCGGGGCGCGACGATGACGCCTCCCATCTCGATGCAACCGGGACTGAAGAGGATACGCGCCTCGCCATCCAGGTAATACTCTGCCGGTCGATGCGCGCGGCGGGGCGCGACGGCGATAGTCCACGCGTCCCCCCCGTTCCCCCCGTTCCCCTCGTTCCCCTCGTCCCCCTCGCGCCACGCGAGGAGATTATACATGAGTTGTAGCGCCTCGAGATCAGCGATGACGCGTGCCAGGCGCGCGCGCGTTTCCTCTTGTTCCTTGCCCCGGATGACGATGATCGCTCGCGTGTATCCCGCGATGCACTCGTCGAGGGCGTAGACGGGGGCGTTCTTGCCGTGCCGTGCGATATCCTCCTCCAGCGGGAGGACGCGACGGGGGATTAATTGCGCGTGCAGGTGGTCCGGCGCCGACGCTCCGCATCCAGCACCGTTATAGAGGAGGGTATACGCGGGGAGATCCCTGGCGAGCGAGAGCAAGTCATCCAGGTATTCGTTGGCGCGTTGCGGGACATGCTCCCTTGCCACGACGGTAAAATGCCTGTGGAAGACGGGGAAGGGGTTGACGAGGATATCGAACGAGGCGTTGTAACGCGCTCGCCGCTGTACGTCCGGCACGCGTGCGGGACAGAGTGGGCACGGGCGTTGTTCCGCCGCGAGCGGGTCTGCCGTGGAGGAGATCATCCGGGCGGGATTATGCTGCACGCGCAGCTCGTGCCCGTCGAGGGCGACGCGCTTGCAGTTCGCTTGCTCGAGCTGTTGGAATCGCGCGCGCGCCTCCTCCCACTCCTCGAGTTGCCTCTCGTGAAAAAGCTCCAGTTGCGCGACGGTCGGTCGTCTTCCCGCGACCAGCCGTTGTCGCGCGGAGAGTTCGATAGTTCGCGATTTATCTTTATAGAAATCCCGCGCGTTCACTTGCTCGACGCTCGTTGACGCGTCCGTGTTTCCCTCCCATCGCCGGCAGATATATTGCGGTTCGAAGATACGCGCGACGCGATACTCCCGCGCGATCGCCAGCATCACGGCGTAATCCTCCCCGTAGCTCACGTCGGGCATACGCGTCGCGCGGAGCACCGGTGTATAGAACGCGCGGGGCGCTCCGAACCCGTTCACGCGAAGGGCATTGTTCGGCCCGTTTTCGGGCGTCCACTCCGCGTGATCGATGATGCCCGGCGGGATATTCCGGAGATTGAAGGTCGTCAGGCGATAACTCCCGACAACGGCGGCACACCGTTCCCGGTAGAAGGTGCTGACGATCTTTTCCAGCTCCACGGGGCGCGCGTAGAGATCATCGCTGTCAAGCTGGATGGCAAACTTGCCGCAGGCGGGATGCATTGCCGCGTGCATCCAGCACCCGCCGATGCCCATGCCGTGTTGCCCGGGGACGAGGAGGATGACCCGCGGGTCCTTCTCGCTGCACGCCTTGACGATCGCGGTCGTCTGGTCGCTGGAATGATTATCGACCACCAGCACGTTGAAAGGGAAAGTAGTCTGCTGTTCCAGGGCCGAGCGGATCGCGTCGGCGATCGTCCGTTCCCGGTTCAAGACGGGGATCACGATGGAAGCTTCCACGGCGAACGGCTCGTCGAGGGATAACGCGGCGAATGGCGGGAGCAAGAGCGCGCCGATACGCTCCAGGTGGCGCGTGCAGGCGATTTCCATCTCCTTTTGCACCTCTTTATTCCCGGGGGCGAGGTAATCGAACTGCCCTTCGCGCCCCGCGGCATCCGTCACGGTATAGAGCGTCTCGGCCACGCGGAAGAACGTTCCCTTCCGGGAGAGGCGCAGGCGCGCGTCGTATAGCGCGGCGTGGTGATAATCGCGGGACATCTCCGCCATCACCTCGCGGAAAGTGCCGGCGTGTATATAAAGTAGCGGCCCGAAGTCAAAGGCGTCGCGGAGACTCCCCGGCTGGTACTCGATCGTCGGCCGCGGGAAGATCTTCCCGTCGCGCCTCTCCCGGTAGTCGGCATAAAGCATCACCGCCCCCGTCTCCCCGGCCACCCGGGCGAAGCGCTCCGCGGCGAAAGCATCCAGTTCCACGCCCGCGGCCGTCGTGCAGAGGAAGAAATAAGGCTCGTTCGCGTTCGCCGTCGCCCTCCTCAGTGCCTCGCGGGAGACAAGCGGCGGGACGCGGGTCATCTCGTGTCCGGTGGATTTCATTCCGCGTAGAAGTGGATCTGTTTCACGATCGCGCGCGTGCAGACGGGGCAGAAGTCATCGCCCTGCAACGTCCTCATCAGGCAATCCTGTCGCGGGCGATAGACCCCCGAGCGGACGTAGCCGCCGCCCTCGTAGAGGCCGATTCTCCCCGGGCGCGCCGGGTCGAGGGGCGTGGGCACGGGCGTTCCCTCCTCGACGAGATCCTTCCACTTGCGCTCGAAGTTCACGAGCGTCGTCAGGTTAGCCTCCCACGGCTCCACGTCCAGCGGGTACATGTTATTATAGGTATTATCCTCCGCGTACTCGTCGCCCAGGCCGAGGAAGAGGTGGCAGAACTCGTGCACGTAGACCTTCGCGGTAAAGATATTTCCCGACACGCTCATCCCGTAGTGATTATAAATGGCCCCGCCACCGTACTTGTCCGCGTTAACGATCACGTAAATGAAATCGTAGGGAACGTTCGACGCCAGGTCGCGGAGCATCTTGTGGTCGTGAGTCATCAGGTATCGTTCCGAGTTCAGCGTGTAGAAAGAAGAATTGAGGATCGTGCTTTTCCACGTTCCTTCCGGCGGGATATCCGTGCCCGACTCGGCGGAGGGGGCCATCACCGCGCGCACGTTGAAGAGCCGCTCGTGCTCCCGGTAGGGGGAAAACGAGAAGAGGCCCCTCGTGAACGACCGGCAGTCATCGAGGAACTTGTCCATCTCCCCGGCAGTATAGCCGTCGGGCAGCAGTACCACGTCCACGCGCCTTGACGCGTCGCCCGACAGCAAGATATCCCGCGAGGGGTAAGCCTGCCGTCTCTCCCGCTTGATGAAGTAATCGTCGACGCGGATCACGCGCTCGAACTTCTTCTCGAACGCGCCTCGCTTGTTCCGCGAGAGGATTTCCACGCGCGCGCTCTCCTTCGGGAAAGGCATGACCACCGTCCCCGGGCAGGCCCGGTTCCCGGTTCGCGCCTCCTCCGTGTCCTGCCACTCGCGGAAGAGCGTGCAAAAGCCGCGGGAATAGAGCAATATCCCGCTAGCCAGATCGTACAAGTTCACGTAATAATTACCGGCGAGGCTCGTGTCCACGAGGTTCACGGTCGACCCTCCCCAGAAAGGCTCTTCCATGAGCTCCTCGAAGAACAACTCCTCGTGTTCCCGGTCTCCCGCGTGGACAAAATCCAGGCGGAGCGTTTTGTGTTCGAACCAAGCGTCGAACGACGGTTGCGCGATGGCCATGAACGGCGTCGCGCAGGCAATAATCAAGATCAAACGTTTCATATCTTACTCTTTATAATAAATTCGTTTCACGCGGCGCGACACGCTGGTCAGCACCTCGTAAGGGATCGTGCCGATCCGCGTCGCCACCTCCGCCACCGGCAGGTGTTTCCCGAAAATCTCCACCTCGTCTCCCGCGACGGCGCCTGTCCCGGTCGCGTCGATCATGCAAGAATCCATGCAGATATTGCCGATAAAAGGAGCGCGCGCCCCCCGGAGACAGACCTCCCCTCGTCCGTTGCCGAGTCGCCGGTCGAGGCCGTCGGCGTACCCTACCGGTAGCGTTGCCACCAGGGTTTCGCGCGTCGCGTATCCCTTCCGGTTATAGCCCACTGCCTCCCCGGCGGCAATCAACCGGGTGGCGGCCACGCGGGTCGTGAAGGTGCTGACCGGCAGTAACGGCGCGCCGGCGGCACTGATGCCGTGTAGCCCGATGCCGAGGCGAACCATGTCGAAGTGGTAGCCGGGGAAGCGCTCTATCCCGGCTGAGTTAAGCAGGTGACGCCATACCGGGTAGTCAAACGCCGACTGTACGCGCTCGCTCGCCTCCTCGAAACGCCGCGCTTGCAGGCGGGTAAAGTCGTCGTGCGAGGGGTCCTCGCTCCCGGACAGGTGCGAGAACACCGACCGCGGGTACAGCGCCCGCGGCGCGTCGAAAAAGGCCAGCAACGCCGGGAGGTCGCTCGCGTCCAGCCCGGAGCGGTTCATCCCCGTGTTCAACTCGACATGCACCGGGAATCGCTTGATCCCGTGCCTGCCCAGTGCCTGCTCGAACGCCGCGAGGAACTCCAGCGAGTAGATGACCGGCTCCAGGCCGAGCGAGATCATCTGGTCCAGCTCTCCCGGGTCGGGATTCATCACGGCGATGGGCAGCGAGATCCCTGCCGCCCGCAGCTCCATCCCCTCGTCGGCGAAGGCCACCATGAGGTAATCCACCCGGTGGTATTGTAATAGCGAGGCCACCTCCCGCGCCCCGCTCCCGTACGTGAATGCTTTCACCATCACTGCCACCCGCGCCGGCGTCAGCGAGCGGAAATAGTTCAAGTTATGTACCATCGCGTCCAGGTCCACCTCTAACAGCGTACCCCGCGACTGTTTTTGCAGGAAACCGGCGATATACTCCAGTTGAAACCGGCGAGCGCCCTTGAGCAAGATCAGCTGGTCGCGGAAATCCTCCCGTCTCTCCCGTTCCAGGAAAGCCCGCGTGGTCTCGTGGAAGCGCGAACCGGCGGGGAACGCGTCGCGATGCCGGGAGATCTCCTCGCCGATCCCGATCACGCGCCCCACGCCGGCCTCCCGCGCTGCCTCCCCGGCCTCCCGGTAGAGCTCCGCCGGCGAGCGTCCCGTCTCGTCGAAGTCGGTGAGGATCACGACCCGTTCCTTCCCCCGTTCCTGGAGCGACAGCGCGCGTAACGCCAGCCGGAACGACGAGGGATCAGAGTTATAGAAGTCATTCACCAGCACGCACCCGTTCATCCCTTCCCTGATCTCCATGCGCGCCGCCACCGGGGAGAGGTCGCGTACGCGCCGCGCCACCTCCTCGAGCGGCATCCCCTCGAGCAACAGGAAGCACGCCGCGTTCATCGCGTTCTCCCGCGAGGCCTCGTCGGCGAACGGTAGCGCGAACAGTGCCCGTTCACCGCGATACCACACCTCCATTGGGCTGGTCGTCACGCGTACCTCCACCTCCTCGCCCTCTCCCCACGAGAACACGCGCGCCCGGGGGCACTCCCGCGCCAGGCGGGAAAGGGGCTCGCCGGCGCGACCGATGATCGCGTCGCACGAGCGGAAGAGGCGCGCTTTCTCGACGAGCTTCTCCTCTCGCGACGAGAAATTCTCGTCGTGCGCGTCCCCGATGCAGGTAAAGATCCCCGTCACCGGCGCGATCATCTCCTCGAGCCGCTGCATCTCTCCCGGTTTCGAGATCCCGGCCTCGATGACGGCGATCCGGTCTTCTTCCTCGATCCCGAGGAGCGACAGCGGCACGCCCACGTGCGAGTTGTAGCTGCGGGGCCCGCGATAGAGCCTCCAGGCGGGCGGGGCCATCTGGTGTATCCACTCCTTGACGATTGTTTTCCCGTTACTTCCGGTGATCCCGACGACCCGCGCGCGGGAGGCTTTCCGGTGACTTGCTGCCAGGTCTTGCAGCGCGCGCGTCACGTCGGGAACGACGATAAAGTTGGCCTCGTCGAGCAGGGAGAACGCCGCCCGCTCGTCGCTGATAACGAAGGCCCTGGCGCCATTCGCGTACAACTCCTGCACGTAGTCGTGCCCGTCGTGACGTTCCCCGACGAGCGCGAAGAAGAGGGTCTTCCCGTGCCGCTGGATCGCGCGACTATCAATGCTACATTCCCTGATCTCCACGGGGATGCCTTTAGACAGCCTCGCGCCCGTGATCTCGACTACTTCTTGTACGGTATAGAGCATAAAGGATATGATGTAAAGTAAAAAGTCCGCCTGTTATTCATAAAGCAAATCGCTGGATTCGGTTTCATTATTTTTCGCGAACATACGCTTTTCCCCGGAATAAATGACCGGACAGCGCGGCGCGACTTTCCTACCCGTCCGGGGCAGGAAATACAGCATCGCGCCATCTAACCCGGCACGTGCAGGCGGGTTGTCGCTTCCTTCTCGCCAGGCGCGCGCCAGCAAGAAATTATATTACATTTGTAGCAAGAACTAAATTTTGCATCATGGAATACCTCGCGGCATTAAACAAGAAGGAGAGGAAGGCCTGGGAACATCTTTACAGGGAATATTATGCCTCGCTCTGCACGTACGTTTACCGGATCGTGAGAGATCGCGACAGTGCCGAGGATATCGTGCAGGACACGCTCATCAATATCTGGCGCTCCGGGCACTCCTTCCAAGAAGGACGAGAGTTTAATAGCTACCTCTATCGCTCGGTGTACCTTAATTCCGTGCAGTTTCTCAGGACGCGGGGGCTACACGAGGCGCATCTCTCCCGCGTGCAACAGGAGTTCGGCGGGAGAGAAGACGACCTGGCCTTCTCTATCCGGGAAGAGCTGGTGAGGAAGCTCCGGGCCGCCATCGACGAGATGCCGGGACAACGGGGGAAAATCATGCAGCTCGCCCTCGAGGGCCTCCCGGGAAAAGAGATCGCCGAACAGCTCGGGATCACGATCCACACGGTGAAAACGCAAAAACGACTGGCCCTGGCGCACCTGAGAGAACGACTGGGCAAGATGTATTTCTTGATCTTTATCTATTTCCCGCTGAAACCCTGGTGACCGGGATTTTTCCCGCGCGAGATTCATACCAAACGCGCGCTCGTCCATTATTACGGAAAAAAGAGATGGACGACTTCACGCGCGTTATCACGCTATTCAAGAATTCTTACCTCGGCAAGCTATCAACGAGCGAGCAGGAGGAGCTGGAACGGGTGCTCCGCGACAAGCGCCTGAAAGAAGTATACGACGAGTTGATCCGGCACGATCTGCTTCACGAGGGGATCGAGCTGGAAGCCTATTTCCCGTGGCGACCGGCGCTGGCGAAGTTCAAGCGCCGCTCGGGATTGTGGCAACGGGGAAGGCTCGTCGCTGCCTCGGGCGTTGCCGCCTGCCTGGTGTTGGGCTTCTCGCTCTACCTTTTGTTCGCGCCGACCGGCAACGCGACGCCCCCCCGCGAGGAGGCGGTCATCCCTCCCGGCCACGGCCAGGCGCTCGTGCGGCTGGCAAGCGGAGAGGTGGTGGCGCTATCGGATCAACCCGCCGAGATCGCGGAACGCGGTGGCACTCGCCTCTCCTACGAGAAGGGGAAGATCGCCTACACGCCCGGGCAAGACGGCGAAATGGTGGAGAACGAGCTGATCGTCCCGACGGGCGGCGAGTGCTGCATCTCGTTCGAGGACGGGACGATGGCATGGGTCAACGCCGACACGCGATTGACTTACCCCGTGAAGTTCAATAGCCGCGAGCGCGTCGTGATCGTGGAAGGAGAGGTCTACCTCGAGGTGGCCCCGGATAGCCGGCCGTTCATCGTCCGCGCGCGCCTGGGAGAGGTCATCGCGACGGGCACGTCATTCGCCGTTCGCGCCTACGACGACGAGCGTTTGTCCGCTACACTCGTCTCGGGGAAGATCCGCTACGCGGGTTTCGACCGCGAGGAGGTGTTGTCGCCCGGCGAACAGGTGATCGCGCTGTCCTCCGGCGAGGTGACGCGTGCCAGGGTGGACATTCGCGAGCACGTGGGCTGGAAGGATGGCCTTTTTATCTTTAACCGGAAACCGCTGGAGGAGATCATGACCGACCTGTCGCGGTGGTACGCGTGCTCTGTCAGCTACGGCGACGAGCGCCTCCGGAAGCTCCCGTTCAGCGGTCACCTAAAGCGATACGAACACATCAACGCGTTCCTCGAACTGCTGAGGAAGACCGGCGAGGTCGATTACGTGATCCGCGAAAACCACGTGACGTTGTACTAAAGAAAAGGGAAGGGGACAATTCGTTGGATGTAGCCCCCCCGGTTTTACGAATAAATAATTTTCAAACGTATGGAAAAGAAACGGATGTTTAAGTCGGCCCTACTCAAGGGGCAACGGAAGCTAAGGCGTATGATTCGCTTTAATTTCCTCTTTCTCTTCGCGTGCTGCCTGCCGCTCTCGGCGACGGTCTACTCGCAACACGCGAAAGTATCATTGACGCTCGACGGGGTGACCCTCGAGGAGTTTTTCAAGAGCATTAACGAGCAAACCGGCCTCTACTTTATCTGTCCCTCGGGGCTGTGCGAGGGAGTGGGGACGGTGAGCATCGTCACGCTGGACGAGGAGTTACCCGGCGTGCTCGAACGGGTGTTGCACAAGAAAGGATTATCCTACAAGATGCATGACGACGTGATCGTCATCGTGAAGGGCGCGCCCCTCTACCAGCAGCAACGCGTCGCGACAAGACCGGTGCGCGGGGTCGTGCACGACAAGGAAAACAAGCCGCTGGCCGGCGTTAACGTGGTTGTCAAGGGGACGACCGTCGGCGTGGCCACCGACCGCGACGGGCGTTTCGAGATCGTCGTCCCGGCCGATCCCTCGCTTGTCCTCCGCTTCTCGTTCATTGGGATGACAACCCGCGAGGTGACGATCGGCGAGCAATCGAACCTCTCGATCACGCTCGAATTTTCCGACGAGGCCCTCGGCGAGGTTGTCGTCACGGGATACCAGGTCATCTCCAGGGAGCGGGCTACCGGTGCTTTCGACATCATCGACACGCGGCACGTCGATAAGCCAACCTCCAACATCGCCACCGCCCTCGTCGGGACGGTCTCCGGCGTCAATGCCCGGTTGGACGTGAACGGTGACCCGACATTCGAGATCCGCGGGCAGACGCGCCTGGACGCTACCGGCAACGAACCGCTGGTGGTCGTCGATGGTTTCGCCGTGGAACGTAACTTCAGGGACATTAACCCGAACGACGTGGAGACGATCCACATCTTGAAGGATGCCGCCGCCGCCTCGATCTGGGGAGCGCGTGCCGCTAACGGCGTGATCGTTATCACCACCAAGCGCGGGAAAAGGGGAACGGGAAAGGGAGGCGTGAACGTCGAGCTGACGGCGTCATTGAAGTATGCCCCGAAGATCGACCTCGCGTACGCCCGGTCGCAACCCTCGACGGAGGAGTTTATCGAGTACGAGAAGATCTCCTTTAATAGCTGGTCGGCAAGCATGGTCAGCGACACGCGCTTCAGCCACGGCTCGTACTCTCCCGTGCAGGAGGCGCTCCTCGAACACTACTTCGGCTATATCTCCGAACAAGAACGAGACAAGCGTATCGAGGCCGTGAAGAAGTTCGATAACAACGAGCAGATCAAGAAGTATATCTTGCAGAATCCCTTCACGCGACAGTATAACCTCAACGTGTCAAGCGCCAACGAGCGAATGAATAACATGCTCTCCCTGATGTACGAGAAGAATGACGCCTACCTGAAGGGAAACGATTATTACAAGATCTCCGCCGGCTACAAGACGAGCGTGCATCTCTTCCCGTGGCTGACGTTTAACTTCTCCGGGAATTATATCCACAATCTCGCCGCGAGCAATAGCACCGGCATACCGGCAATCGCTCCCTACGAGATGCTCGTGAATCCCGACGGGAGCAGGGCCGCCATCGCGAATACCTATTACAGCCCGAACCTGGAGCGGTACGTGCCGACGGAAAAGTTCCCGTATGCCGACTGGACGTATAATCCCATCACCGAGACGGAGAGCCGCGACATCACCGTGAAGACCATCTCCGCCCGCGTGCAGGCCGGTCTCACGTTCAAGTTGATCGACGGGCTTTCTATCGATAGCAAGGTGCAGCACGAGAATATCTATACCTTCAATCGCTCGTTCTACTCCGAGGAGAGTTTCACCGTGCGCTCTGCCGTGAACCAGGCCGTCACGTGGGACGTTAACACGGACGCGATCACGCTGAACCTCCCCAAGGGTGGTTTCCTCGACCAGTCGCGCGTGCAGACCCGGGTATGGTATTTCCGTAACCAGCTTAACTTCCAACGCTCCTTTAACGATAAGCACGAGGTGAACCTCGTCGCCGGGTCGGAGGTCAGCGACCGCGTGAGCGAGACCTTCGGTCATCCCCGCACCTACGGCTATAATGACGTCACGCTCTCCGTCGGTACGTTCCCGAACGGCCCCGGGGGCAGCGCCACCAACTTGCAAATAAAGAACTGGTCGGGCAGCAACCAGACCTTCTCTTACGTCAACACGTATAGCTATGCCACCGACCGCTTTTTCTCTCTCTACGGGAATGCCGCCTACACCTTCGACGGGAAATATACCCTCTCCGGTAGCGCGCGTACCGACGCGTCGAACCTCATCACCGACGATCCCGCCTACCGCTACGCGCCCTTCTGGTCGGCCGGGGCCAGCTGGCAACTGGCGGAAGAGGCCTTCATGCAGCCCCTCGAGTGGGTGGATCGCCTCAACCTCCGCGTCACCTACGGCTACAACGGGAACGTGGACAAGACTACCGCCTTCCGACCCCTCGTCAGCCTCGGTTCCACGCCCAATATCTACACGAACGAGCGCCTGGCTTCTATCAGCAGCTACGGCAACCCGACTTTGCGCTGGGAAAAGACCGGAACGCTGAACATCGGCCTCGACTACTCCCTCTTCTCGCGACAGCTGTCCGGCAAAATCGACGTGTATAATAAGGTGAGCAAGGATCTCATCGCGAGCATGTCGATCCCCGCCATCAACGGGACTACATCGCAAAGGCTTAACATGGGAGAGATGCTCAACCGCGGCTTCGAGGTGGAGTTATCTACCGTGCAGACCATCGCGCGTAACGTCACGTGGACGGGTAACCTGAACTTCTCTTACAATCACAACAAGATCACCAGGCTCTTCAAGAGTAGCTACCAGGGATACGAGTTGATCGGCATGAGTGGCGTGACCGCCGCCTACCGCGAGGGGTATAACGCCAACACGCTCTGGAGTTACGTCTACGCCGGCGTGTTTAACGATGGCACGGAAGAGTCCCCCAACTGGCAACCCAAGATCAAGGGCGCCGGCACGGATTTCTACGATTACGGGGCATGGCCTCCCGGTGACGGGCGGGATTTTGTCGTCAACTCAGGCACGCAAGTCGCCCCCTGGTTGCTCGGCTTCTCGAACAACTTCAAGGTGCGCGACTTTAACTTCTCGTTTATCCTTACCGGCAAGTTCGGGCACGTGTTCCGTCGCCAGGGCTTTGACTACCCGCCCATGTGGGGAGGGCGCGTGCTCCCGAACAGCAAGCTCGGCGAGGTGCTGAACGGGGATCCTGCCAAGATTTCCCCGCTCCCGATGAATGGCCCGATAGAAAGCCGTTACTATTTCTGGGATCGCTTCCACCAGTACCTGGATTATCTCGTCGAGAGCGCCGCCCACCTCCGGATGCGGGAGATCATGCTCTCGTATGACGCCCCCCGCGCGCTCCTCGACAAGATAGGCGTTAACCGCTGCCAGTTCTACGGACAGGTCACGAACGCCTTCTCCATCTACAAGAATCGCTTCAACGAGGATCCCGAGTTCCCGGAAGGAAGCGTGAAACCAAGTCCCAACTACACGCTGGGCCTCAAACTTCAATTCTAAAAAACAATCACCATGAAAAAGTATATATTCATCCTCCTGGGGCTGACCGGCGCGATCGCGTGTAACGATTTCCTCGACCAGCCGCCTTCAAAGACCTCGTCGCTCGTCGTCTCTACCACCGATCAACTCGACGCGCTGCTCGGCAACTACTCCACTTTCTACCAGATGGCCGATCGCAACTCGGTCTACGGCACTGACGACTACGGGTTGCCCGTGGAGTTGTTCCTCGCCCGCGCCTCCAACTTCTCGATGGCCGCCGTCGAGTATTACACGTGGGATATCCCCAACCTCCCCTTCGACGGTAGGCTCGCCTTCTGGTCGGGACAATTCCGGAAGATCTTTAACGCGAACATGGTACTACAAAACCTGGAGAAGGTCTCCGGCGACGCCGATGTAAAGGCGGCGTTGAAGGCCGAGGCGCACCTCATCCGGGCTTACGATTACCTGGAGCTGGTCAACAAGTATTGCCTGCCGCTCGACGAGAATACCCGTGACGAGGTGGGGTTGCCCCTGAAACGCTCTACATCGTTCGAGGAGACGTCCACTCGCGATAATCTCGAGAATACTTACGCCCTCATCGAGGAGGATCTCGAGGAGGCGCTCAAGATCACCGTCCCACTCGTGCAGAACGGCCGCGTACGCCACTGGCGAGGGAATGCCGGGGCAGCCAAGGCGCTCGCCGCGCGCTACTGGCTCGGGCGCAACGATTACGAGAAGGCGCTCGCGTACGCCAACGACGCCCTCGCCATCTACAATGATCTCGTGGATTATAATACCGGGATGCATTACTCCGAGCGAGCACCTACCGCGTATACCATCGATCCCAACGACCCGGACAAGCGGAAAGTCGTCTACCTCAAGTTCCCGTACACTCACGACAACCAGACGGACCTTACAGACATGCTCGGGTGGAAGGAGTTTTATTACTTCCGCCTCCTCTATCACGAGTCGTGGTGGTACGTCCCCAGCCCCGAGTTGCTTGATCTCTACGGGCGCGACACGATGGATCTCCGCTACCGCTACCACGTCGTCGAGGGATACTCTTACGACCGGGGGATGACTTCGCCCTCTTACGAATACCCGGGGTACGTGTTCTTCTTCAAGGATCGCATCCCTTCCGGGCCGACTGTCGCCGAGATGCTGCTCACGAAGGCCGAGTGCCTTGCCCGCGCCGGCGATCTCTCCGGGGCCATGACTACCGTCAATCTCCTCCGGGCGAAACGCCTGGATAGTTCACTGCCCGCGAGCAGGATCAATCTCTCCGCCTCCACGCGAGAGGAGGCTGTCGCGAAGATCCTCGAGGAACGCCGCCGCGAAATGCCTTTCTCTCGTCGCTGGGCGGATATCCGGCGACTGAATACCAACGCCGACACGTTTGATGACGTCGCGCTTTCCCGTTATTTCTTCCCTTACACCTCGTCGGCCGTGCAGTCCTCCGAGCCACCGGTAACTTATACCCTCCCGGCCGGCTCGAGACGATACGCCGTCCCCATCCCCAACACGGAGCTGATCAGCAGTGACGGGATGATCGAGCAGAACAAGTACTGACCTAATCACCGGGCCGCGGATGTGTCTTGTCGTCCGCGGCCCTCTTTAATGCTTGCATCATGAAACATCTTAAATATCGTGTACCATGAAACATCTCGTCACTATCCTGGCAGGGTTATTCCTCCTGCTCCGCGTTGCTGTCGCGCAGAAAAGCGACCTGAAGATTCTCTACGTCGGTGGCTCTACCGATTGGGCGCCGGAAAGTTTCCGCGGGGATACCGCCGCCGCCCTGGAGAGCGCTCGCGCTCGCTCCGCCTCGTTCGAGACCATGTTGGGGGAGTTCTTTAACTCCGTCACTGTCGTGCAGGCCGCGGACTACAAGCAGGCCCTCTCTTACCAGTACGACGTCACCGTCATGGACGGCGCGCCGCCCGCTATCACGCCGCTCTTCCGGGAGCGAGACGCTGCCGGCAAGATCACCAGCATCCGGCCTGCCGTTTACTTCACGGAGGAGTTCGACCGGCCCGTGGTCATGATCGGCGAGCTGGGCGAGAAGCTCGGACGATCCATTGGCCTCAAACTCGACTGGTATTGTCTCTGTCTCGATGCCGACGCGCATCACCTCCGCCTCGATCATCCCATCTTCCGCGGACCTTTCCCCACGACCATCACCACGCGCGTCAAGCCCACGCCGGAGGCCGCCTTCCACTATACCTACTTCACCGGGACACTCCCCGACTCCATCCCCATGTGGCAGGTGCAAACCAAGGGATACGCCACCGACGATGGATTCCGTATCGGCATGGTCGCCCGTCCCTGGGGCTTCGAGGATTCCCCCGACGCCGAGTACATCTCTTCCGGTGTTTGCGCCAAGACCATTGACGCCGTCGCCATCGGTCGCCACGGCAATTTCTTTCACTGGGGTTTCGCCGCCTCTCCCGCCTACATGACTGCCGAGGCCCGCGCCGTGCTTGCCAACGCCATTGTCTACATCGCCCGCTTTAACGGGCAGGGAGTCATCGCCCGCAAGTACAACGACCGCATCGCCACGCGCGAGTACCTCAAGGAGCTGAAATACCTCGCCAGCCGCGAGAGTTACGAGGTGTCCGCCCGCCGCAACGAGGAGCACTCCCGCTCCATCGCCACCATGCAGGAGAAGATCAAGGAGCGCCTCGCCAAGGGAGAGAAACTCACCTCCTCCGAGGCCAGCATCATGAACTACCGCGGGACGCCCCCCATCTCCTTCGAGGATCACGTCAAGCGTTATCAAAAGGATTTCTTTCACCTCTTCGGTCTCGACTCCGACGCCTACATCGCTTTCTACGACGCCAACCGCGACTACTTTCACGCCAGTGGCTTTTACCACATCGAGGTCGACGAGGACGTGAAGAGTCTCGGCATCCCGAATAACGATCCCCGTCTCCTCGATGCCGCCATCACCCTGCTCGAGAAAGGCAAGGAAACCGACAAGGCCCGCCGGATTCTCGCCCGCTACACGCTCGTTGACTTCCCGACGGCTGCCGAATGGCGCGCGTGGTACGAGCACTACAAGGAGAAGCTTTTCTTTACCGAACCGGGCGGCTGGCTCTTCCTGATCAACAGCCGCGAGCCGGGCCTCAACGATTACCATGCCCGCGACGAGCGCGTCGCCCTCGCCACCATCCGTCCCGGGGAGACCGACGACTTGAATCCCGTGAAAATGGCGGCGTCGGTCGTCACGCTTCCCGGCGGCGCGCGCGAGTTGGTCGTGAAGATCAAGATCCATCCCGGGTATCACATCTACGCTAACGTCGCCGGCACGGATCCTTTCACCCGGACGAGCGTCGCGTTCGAGTTACCTGCCGGTTACGCGCTTGCCGGCGAGTTACAATATCCCTCGTCCAGGCCCTTAACGTCGAACGGCACGACGATCTACGAGGACGAGATCCTCTTCCGCCAGCCCATCACCGGCAATGGAGACGGCGACGCCACGTGCACGATCACCTACCAATGTTGTGACGCTCATCTCTGCATGTCTCCCGCCACCGGGCAACTCTCGATAAAGCTATAATCCCGAACGGCAACCGGCAAGCAAGCAGCCATGCACGACGAAGGGGGGAGGCGAACCACTGTTCGCGCTCCCCCCTTGAATTTCACGAGGAACATGCCACGACGCTATCGAGCTGTTTCCCGTGCCATTCCCCCGCTCGTTGGAAAACGCGAAATGATTTCCTACTTTTGCCAACACTTTTCATGAAAACCTCGCGATGACAAGTCGATAAAGAGGTGAACGAACAAGAACGTTATGGAATCATCGATACAAGTCGCGCTCTTTCGAGCAGGAGATGAAGGCACTTTCCGGGAAATATACCGGGAGTACGCCCCGGCATTGCGCGGCTTCGCGGCGAGATACGTGCAAGACAGGGAGACGGTTGACGACATGGTACAAGAAGCCTTCGTCCACCTGTGGGAAAAACGCCGCGACCTCCATACCGTGGAAGCCATCAAGGCATACCTCTACAGGGTAGTACAACGCAAGGGATTAAACGTGATACGACACCAGAAAGTCAAGGAACGTTACGCGATGACGCCGCGCGAGGAAAACGAAGCATCCTTCCTCGAGGGCATGATCGAGGCAGAGATATTCCGTTCCGTCCTGCGCGTCTTCGAGGAGCTACCGCCGGCCTGCAAAACAGTCTATCGCATGAGCCTTGACGGGATGTCGCACGAGGAGATCGCCGGGAAGCTAAACATCAGCGTCAACACCGTCAAGAAACACAAGAACAACGCGCACCACTACATGAGAGATCGCCTGAAAGGCATGGTATGACAACCGCGCGACCGCGCCGAAAGGCTGTAACAACGCGCCGAAAGGCAGTAACAACGCGTCAACAGGCAACGAATTTTATATACTTTCGCGTCGCCTCGCCCGCCGGGCAGGAAAATGAAACAAAATAAATCACATGGAAAAAATATTCAATCCAAAACTATTCGAACTGGCCCGCAACGGCTCCGTGAAGCGAAACTTCCCCCGCGACCTGCTTGCTGGCGTCGTCGTGGGCATCGTCGCCCTACCGTTAGCCATCGCGTTTGCCGTTGCCTCTGGCGTCTCGCCGGAGAAGGGCGTCATGACGGCCATCGTTGCCGGCTTCCTCATCTCCTTCCTTGGTGGCAGCCGCGTGCAGATTGGCGGTCCCACCGGCGCGTTCATTGTCATTGTCCTTGGCGTCATCAACGAGTACGGCATTGACGGCATGATCATCGCCACGATCATGGCGGGGATCATGCTTGTTGGCTTTGGTCTCCTGCGGTTAGGCACGTTCCTCAAGTTCATCCCCCACCCGCTCATTGTTGGTTTCACGTCCGGTATTGCCGTTGTCATCTTCTCCACGCAGTTCCCCAACGCGCTGGGACTGGAGATCGAGAACCTGCCCGGCGGCTTCGCGGCGAAGTGGGGCACTTACCTGGCGCACCTGAACGCCGTCAACGGACATGCCATCGCGATCACCATCTTCACGATACTCGTGGCCGCGTACATGCCGAAGATCACGCGGAGGGTACCGGGGTCGCTCGTGGCGATACTGCTTGTCACGCCCCTCGTCGCGCTGCTTGACATGCCGGTAGTGACCATTGGCACGCTATACAGCGACATCTCCTGCTCCTTCGCCCCGGTGCTCCCGGTGGTAGAGTGGGGAGAACTGGGGCGTTACATCCAGCCTGCCTTCACGATTGCCATCCTCGGGGCGATTGAATCCCTGCTCTCCGCCGTCGTCGCGGACGGTATGATCAGTAGTCGCCACCGCTCGAACACGGAGCTGATCGCGCAGGGAGTGGCGAACATCGTCACCCCGCTCTTCGGCGGTATCCCTGCCACGGGAGCGATCGCGCGGACGGCCACCAACGCGCGGAGCGGCGGGCGAACGCCGGTTGCCGGTATCGTGCACGCCGCGGTATTACTACTCGTCATGCTCTTCTTCGCGCGTTGGGTATCATACATACCGATGTCCTGCCTGGCTGGCATCTTGATCGTCGTCTCGTACAACATGAGCGAGTGGCGTTCCTTTCGTTCGGTGTTGCGCGCCTCCTACTTTGACGTGGTCATCCTGCTGGTGACCTTCTTCCTGACCGTCCTCGTGGATCTCACCGTGGCCATAGAGATTGGCGTCGTGCTTGCCGCCGTGCTCTTCATGAAGCGGATGGCCGACAACGCGCCGAAAGTGATCCCCGCGCAAGGAAACGTCGACCAGGATATCCTGACCATGTACAAGAACATCCCCCCGACCATTGGTATCTACGAGATCAGCGGCCCCTTCTTCTTCGGGTCGGCCAAGACATACTCCGAGACCATCCGCACGATGGGGGTCCGTTACAAGGTACTCATCATCCGCATGAGGCACGTCCCCTTCATCGACGCTACCGGCGTCAAGAACCTGCGCGAGACGATCCTCCAGTTACAGCAGGCCGGCACGCGCGTGATCCTCTCCGGCGTTAACGACAACGTCCGCGAGGACCTCGTCAAGAACGGCATTGACAAGCAAGTGGGCCGCGATCACCTCTACCCGAAGTTCGAGCTCGCGTTGCTTGGCGCGTTAAACCTCGAGAGCGAGTCGTGACGTCCCGCGTCATACAACGAACGAGGGCGGCCGTTTCCGGTCGCCCTCGTTATTTTAAGCGGGTCGCGATCAATACGCGTTCTCGTCCTCCTTCACCTCCCGGATATCGATCGGCTTACGGTTTAGTGCCCGCCATGCATAGGCGATATAAGCGATCACCAGTGGGGAGAGCAGCGACACGTAGGCCATTGTCCGCAGCGTGTATTCCGACGACGAGGCGTTCGAGATCGTCAGCGACGAATCGAGATCAGCGTACGAGGGATAGAACGCCGTGTTATTGAAACCGGCAATCACGAACAGCGCGATCACCGCCAGCACGATCCCCGCGCCAGAGAACCAGATCCCCTTGCGCCAGCGCGGAGCGAGTACCGTCTTCACGATTCCGAACAACACGCCGACAACGCCAACCAGCAGCACCGCCGCGTTCACCGGCATCTCGAGCAGGTTATAGAAATACTTGTACCGCACCAGCTCGATGCTCCCGTCGGCCTTCACGGCGTATCCCTCGCCCAGCAGGATCATCACCAGTGCTGCCAGCAAGAAAACCACGAACGGGATCGCGCCCAGTAACACCTGCCGCTTGCTCCGCGCGAAGATCGCGTCATTGGCGATACTATTCATGAAATACAGCGACGCCAGCACGCGCGACAGGAAGAAGATCGCCAAACCAAGACTCGCGTTGACCACGTTGAAGAGCACCTCCAGGCCCCGCCAGGGACTTGTCCACGTCACCTGGTTCATCTCGCCCAGCCGGAAAGGATTGCCCGTGAAGAACGATCCCACGACAGCCCCAACGCATACCGTTGCCAGCACGCCGTTGATGATCAAGAAAACATTATAGGTCGTCTCGCCGAGCAGGTTGTGTGCCTTCCGCCGGTACTCGTACGAGACCGCCTGCAACACGAAACATAGCAACACGACCATCCACGCGAGGTAGGCCCCGCCGAAGCTAGTCGAGTAAAACAACGGGAAGCTCGCGAAGAACGCGCCGCCAAACACGACCAGCGTCGTGAATGTAAATTCCCATTTATGCCCCAGACAATTCACGAGCACGTTACGCTCGTCTTCCGTCCGCGCCACCGTGTAAAGCAGCGTTTGACCGCCTTGCACGAACAGCAAGAAAACCAGTATCCCGCCCAACAGCGCGATCAGTATCCACCAGTATTGTTGTAAGAATTCCATACGTCAAGTTTTACGAGTTAACACTTTCGGGGCCTTTACGGATTTGCGCGCACAGGATCTTCAGCTCCGCGACAAGCATCACCGTGAACAACGCGGCGAAAAGCCAGAAGGTCACTTGCACCCAAGTCGCCGCCACGTCCGTCGCCGCCATGCCCGTCGTCATCAAATCCTGAACGACCCACGGCTGGCGACCCACCTCGGCAACGATCCATCCACATTGCGACGCCACGTATGCCAGGGGGATACAGGCCAACGCGAAATAAGGTATGAAGCGAAACTTGTCGTAACGCCCCCGGCGCGCGTACCACCACGACAAGACAAAAAGCGCGATGAAGAGAAAACCAATCCCCACCATGATCCGGAAGCTATAGAAGACCAGCGGAACGTGCGGGATCACGTCTCCCGGCGAGGAGAGGCTACCGTAACCGAAATCCGCGTAGTTGGCGCGCAAGACGGACAACGCCACCGCCGCCGTCTCCTCGTCCCCTGCTTTCTTCGCGTGCTTGTAGGCCTTCAACGCGTCCATTGCCCGTCGCCCGTTCTCGATGCGCTGTTGCACGGACGCGTGCACCGTCCCGTCGTGCGCCGTGTACCCGTCGAGGATATCCTGGAAGCCAGGCACGAAAGCGCGCGAGTCGCCGAAACTCATCCACGACAGCAACCCCGGTATCGCGATCGCCCCCGTCATGCCCTTCAGCCGCTCGTGAGGCAGTGACGGATCGTCCTTCAAGATACCGAACACGGTCAACCCCGCGCCCTCGCTCCCGCGATTCAATCCTTCCATTGCCGCGAACTTCACCGGCTGCACGCGCGCGATATCCCGGCTCGTCGTGTCGCCCGTGAGGATCGTCAACGCGATGCTGGCCAGGCCGAAGACCGAGCCGAGCAAGATGCTTTTCCGCGCGAATTCCACGTCGCGGCGTTTAGCGAAGAACCACCCGCAAACGCCTACCACGAAGCACGCGGATAACGTGTAAGCAGACGTGACCGTGTGGAAGAACTTGTTAAACGACGTGTCAGACAACACGTCCGTGAAGCTTGTCATCACGTTACGCGCGGTGTCGGGATCGAAAGTCATCCCCACCGGGTTCTGCATCCAGCCGTTCGCGACAAGGATCCACAGCGCCGAGATGTTCGTGCCGACGTACACCAACCACGTCGAAACGAGGTGGAAGCGCTTGCTCACGCGACGCCAACCGAAGAACATGACCGCCACGAACGTTGCCTCCATGAAGAAGGCCACGATCCCCTCGATCGCGAGTGGAGCGCCGAAGATGTCTCCGACGAACCACGAGTAGTTGGACCAGTTCGTGCCGAACTGGAACTCGAGAATCAGCCCCGTCGCTACCCCGATGGCGAAGTTAACGCCGAAAAGCTTCATCCAAAACTTGGTGGCCTTGAGCCAGCCCTCGTTGCCTGTCTTGTACCAGATGGTCTCCATCACGGCAACAAGCAGGGATAGTCCCAGCGTTAGCGGGACAAACATGTAGTGGTAGATGGCTGTCATCGCGAATTGCCAGCGCGACCAGTCTACCGTTGCACTTAGATCATGGAACATAACTGTTAAGGTTTAGTGATTAATTGTTCAAACACGTGATCGCTCTTCTGTTGAAGAGTATCGTAGCGATTTAGATAATTCGGCATCAGGAAAAGGCGAAAGACAAGGAACATAACGCCCAGCTTAACAAGTACGATCACCCAAAGGGTTCGACCCCAGCGAGGCATCTCCCGGAAGCCGTCGCGGTATAGTCTCCAAACGCGCGTTAATATTGTCATGGCCATCTATCTTTAAAAAACGAAGTAAAGCTACATGTTTTTTTGTTCCGCGCACGCGTTTCGAAAATTTTTTTTTCGCGTCGTGAAATGGTTCTCGCAGGGACGGCTTTTTTTTTGCCCGAATCAGAAGGGCCGGGCGCCGCCAAGCGTTTTTCTAACGCTATCGCGCAGAGCCGCGTTGGCAGGAACGCGATTTTTTTCGCGTCGCGCGGTGCTGTCATTCCCGGTACGCGGTTTTTTTTCACCCTCGCGCGGTGCTGTCATTCCCGGCACGCGATTTTTTTTCACTTCGCGCGGTGCTGTCATTCCCGGCACGCGATTTTTTTCCAAGCCTTCGCGGACGCGTGGAAAGTAGAGTAGGGGGGTCGTTCATGCTCTCCACGCCACGTTGAAACGATGACATGGGGGTCGTTCATGGTTTCCACGTGG
>JAITJA010000038.1 GCA_031279175.1 Odoribacteraceae bacterium | reverse complement strand
GGGAAGTGTTTCCCGGTGGCCCTGGAGGCGCGCGGGGAGGAGGTGGCACGTTATTTGTCGTGTTCGCGGACAGATAATTACGATGTTATGGAAAACGTGATGAAGAGCTGTTTGCTTCTGTGGTTACCGTGTATATTGCTATTTTCCTGCGAGTCGGGGATAGAGGCCCCTTTTTCCGGCACGCGATGGGTGATGGAGAAAATAAATGATCGCGGGATCAAGCCGAGAGAGAACGCGAGGGAAATATTTATCGTGTTTGACGACGCGAATCACGTTGTCACGGGACGCGCTGGATGTAACGCGTTTCGTGCCGCTTACTGCAGGCGCGACGGTGGTCGCGTTTCCTTCTCGATCCTGCACGCGACGAAGATGGCGTGCCCCGACATGTACGTGGACGCGATGTTTTTCAAGATACTGGAAGAGACGAACGGCTACTCCATCCGGCGCGGCCGGTTGCGCCTGAAAAGAGATGACGAGACGATAGCCGTTTTTCGTTTGGCGCGTACGCGTTAAGTCACCGCGCGTTTTCGAGGACCTCGGCCACGACGAACGTGCTTCCCCCGATATAAATCATGTCTTTAGGATTCGCTTCCGCCCTGGCCGCGGCGTACGCGGCCGCGACAGTGGGGTATTGCCTCCCGCGGAGCCCGACGTTTCGCGCGTGGCTGGCAAGGATCTTCTCGTCGAGCGCTCGTGGGAGCGCGGCCCTGGTGAAATAGTAGATGGCGTCCGCCGGTAGGACGCGGAGGATGGCGTCGATTTCCTTGTCGTTGACCATGCCGAAGACGACGTGCAGGCGTTCGCGGGGGCAGGTGGCGATCTGGGCGACGGTTTCGGTGATCCCGTCGAGATTGTGCCCCGTGTCGCAGACGGTGTACGGCGCGCTGGATAGTTCTTGCCAGCGCCCGAGCAAGCCGGTGTTCCGGATGACGCGCGAGAGGCCGTCGCGAATGATACTGTCGGGGAGCTGGAAGCCGGCCGCGCGCAGTTGGAGTAGCGCCTCGATGGCCACCGGGATGTTTTTTCGCTGGTACAAGCCCTTCAGGTCGGGGGCGACGCGGCGGAAGGCGACGCCGTGGTTGCTCTCCAGGTCGTAGGTGTTGTCCTCGTGGCGGGTCACCAGCCAGTTGTCCGGGACGAATCGCAGTGGAGCGCCGACCCGCGCGGCTACTTGCTCGAAGACGGGATCTGTGGCCGGTGAACGGGCTCCAACGATCGCGGGCACGCCAGGCTTGAAGATTCCCGCTTTCTCCCCGGCAATTTTTTCCAGGGTGTCCCCGAGGAGGGCAACGTGGTCAAGGGAGATGTTCGTGACGACCGAGAGCAGGGGCGTGATGATGTTCGTGGAATCGAGCCGTCCCCCGAGCCCGACCTCGATGACGGCAATGTCTACTTGCCGTTCGGCGAAGTACGCGAGGGCCAGTGCCACGGTCATCTCGAAGAACGAGGGCTGTATTTCGATGAAAAGAGGGCGATGACGGGCCGCGAAGTCAACGATGTATGCTCGCGGGATCATCTCCCCGTTGATCTTGATTCGTTCCCTGAAGTCGTTGAGATGTGGCGAGGTGTAGAGGCCTGTTTTGTAGCCGGCTTCCTGGAGTACGGAGGCGATCATGTGTGCCACGGAGCCTTTCCCGTTCGTTCCCCCGACGTGTATGGTTTTGAAATTCCGGTGAGGCGCGCCTGTCGCTCGGTCTAATTGCAGGGAGTTGTCCAGGTTTGCTTTATATGCCGCTTTTCCCTCTCGCTGGAACAGGGGAAGCCGCTCGAGTAGCCATTCAATAGTCTCTTGATAGTCCATGATTCTTCTTGTGAGGGCGGCAAAAGTAGTGAAAACGCGGGGTAAAAAAACAAGAGAGCGGTTGAACGCTCTCTTGCTGATTTTTTCTCGTGGCGAGATTACTTGCTTGCCCCGACGAGATCGATGGTGACCGGCGCCGTGAATAATTTCGGGAATGTGATTCCCAGCTTGAGGGTTTTCCCCACGACAGTGCCATTAACCTGCACGGCCACGGTTTTCTCTTCCGGCGTTGTCGGCATCACGCCCCCTTTTTTGGCGTAGACCTTCGCCAGCGTGTTGGTGTTTGCTGACAAGGTTACCGTGTCTTGTTTCTTGGTCAACGTTACCTGCCCGATCTCTTTAATAGAGATGGAGGTAGAGTCATTCAGTTGCACGCTGTCCAAGGCGAATTTCACGGCGGTGGCGTTTACCTCGACGAGGTTTAACTTTTGGAATTTCGCGTTACCACCAGCTGAAAGGGTGTACTCGGTCGCGATAGGTTTCGCGATGTTTTCCGTCTTTTTTTTGTCTTTTTCACAGTTAAGGAACGTGAACGCGACAACGGCAAGAATTGCCATGCTTGAAAATTTTCCCATACTACTACAGTCTTTAAGTTTAAAAATAGAATCTGAATTGCTTTTGTTTTTCGGGGCAAAAGTACGGAGAAAATTAGAGCTGGCAAGGATCTCCGTTGAAAAAAACCGGGAAATAGGCGTTTTTTTGTTTTCCCGATGTTTTTTAGTACTTTCGCCGCCCGTAATAAAATGTAGATTTAAACGAGGAGCGTAATGATAAACATCAAATTTCCAGATGGGACAACGAGGAGTTTCGCGTCCGGCACGACAGGAATGGAGATCGCGCGGTCAATCAGCCAACGGTTGGCGAAAGAGGTTCTATCCGTTTCGGTAAATGGCGAGACGTGGGACCTGACGCGTGGAATAACGACCGATGCCGAGATCAAGTTGTACACGTGGGATGACGCGGAAGGACGACATGCCTTCTGGCACTCCTCTTCTCACCTGATGGCGGAGGCCTTGCAAGCACTCTATCCCGGCGTGAAATTCGGGATCGGGCCCGCTATCGAGAACGGTTTCTATTACGACGTGGACCCGGGAGAAGGAGTGGCCATCCAGGAGAAGGATCTGCCCGCCATCGAGAAGAAGATGATGGAATTAGCGCGGAGAAACGAGGTGTTCTGCCGCGAGGACGTTGGCAAGCAGGAGGCACTGGGCCATTTTAACAAGTTGAACGAGACCTACAAGGTGGAGTTGATTAATGACCTGGCGGACGGGACGATCACTTATTATCGCCAGGGGGACTTCACGGATCTGTGTCGCGGGCCACACCTGCCGGATACCTCTTATATAAAAGCAATCAAGCTGACCGCCGTGGCAGGCGCTTACTGGAGAGGCGATGAACATAACAAGATGTTGACGCGCGTGTACGGTATCACGTTCCCAAAACAGAGCCTGCTGGATGAATGGACGCGGCTCATGGAGGAAGCTAAACAACGAGATCATCGCAAGATAGGAAAGGAGATGGAGCTGTTTATGTTCTCGCAGGCCGTGGGATCGGGCTTGCCAATGTGGCTGCCAAAGGGAGCGATGTTGCGCGACCGGCTGGAGGCGTTTCTGAGGCGCGTGCAGAAGAAATATGACTACCTTCAGGTGATTACCCCGCATATCGGGAATGTCAATCTCTACAAGACTTCCGGGCATTTCGAGAAATACGGGAAAGATAGTTTCCAGGTGATCACTACCCCGCAAGAGGGCGAGGAGTTCATGCTGAAACCCATGAATTGCCCTCATCACTGCGAGATGTTCAAGTATAAGCCTCGCTCTTACCGCGACCTGCCCGTTCGCTTTGCCGAGTTCGGGACGGTGTACCGCTACGAGCAGAGCGGGGAATTGCACGGGTTGACCCGCGTACGCGGATTCACGCAGGACGACGCCCACCTTTTCTGCACGCCCGATCAATTGAAGGAGGAATTCAAGAAGGTGATCGATATCATCTTTATCATATTTAAGGCGCTTGACTTTAAAGACTTCACGGCGCAAGTTTCTCTACGCGATCCCGCCAGACGCGAGAAATATATCGGGTCGGACGAGAACTGGGAGAAGGCAGAACGGGCCATCATCGAGGCAGCCGCCGAGAAAGGACTGCAAACTACCGTGGAGCTGGGCGAGGCGGCCTTCTACGGGCCGAAGCTTGATTTCATGGTGAGAGACGCCATCGGGCGGAAGTGGCAGTTGGGCACGATACAGGTCGATTATAACCTGCCGGAACGCTTTGAACTGGAATATACCGGCGCGGATAACCAGAAACACCGGCCAGTGATGATCCACCGTGCGCCGTTCGGGAGCATGGAACGTTTCGTGGCCGTGTTGATCGAGCACACGGCAGGAAAATTCCCGTTGTGGTTGACCCCGGAACAGGTCGTTGTGCTGCCTATTAGCGAAAAATACAATGAATACGCCCGAAAAATTTCGAATCTACTGAATAATGCCGATATTCGCACCGTCTTAGACGACCGTAACGAGAAGATAGGACGAAAAATACGGGATAACGAGTTGAAAAAGACACCCTATATGTTGGTTGTTGGCGAGCAGGAGTTGACCGAAGAGAAGGTTTCCGTGCGTCGTCAGGGAGAGGGAGACAAGGGGGCCATGAATATAGAAGAATTTACTAAGATGATAAACGAAGAGGTTGAGTCACAACTAAACGCTATCGATAATTATTAATTTTAAAAGGAGGATTAATTATAGTCAAGACAATGGAGAATCGAGGCTTGAGAGGTCAAAACGAGAAGCCACAGCAACATCGAATCAATGAACAGATCAAGGTTGCTACAGTAAGAGTTGTGGGAGAAAATGTAACTGCCGGGGTCTATCCCCTGCGAGAAGCCTTGGCCATGGCCGAGGCAGCAAACGCTGATTTAGTAGAGATTTCTCCAAACGCGGACCCGCCCGTGTGCCGGATTATAGATTACAGTAAGTTCTTGTACCAGCTAAAGAAGAAACAAAAGGAGATCAAGGCAAAGAGCGTGAAAGTCATTGTCAAGGAGATCCGTTTTGGCCCGCAAACCGACGAGCACGACTTTAACTTCAAGTTAAAACATGCCGTGGAGTTCCTGCAAGAAGGGGCCAAGGTCAGGGCATACGTTTTCTTCAGGGGACGTTCGATCCTTTTCAAGGAACAAGGCGCTTCGATCCTGGAGCGCTTCACCAGCGCCCTGGAAGAATACGGGAAAATCGAGTCTCCCCCGAAATTAGAGGGAAAAAAGATGATCGTCGTGATTGCCCCCAAGAAATAAAACGGGGGATGTCCATGAAAAAAGTCGATATTTTATCCATATTATCTGAACACAATTAAACCAAAGAAAGATGCCAAAAATGAAGAGTGTGAGTAGCGCGAAGAAAAGGTTCATCCTGACCGCTACCGGGAAAATCAAAAGAAAACATGCTTTTAAGAATCATATCCTGACGAAGAAAAGCACGAAGAGAAAAAGAAAACTTTCACACATGACGATCGTTGATCCGTCGAACGTGAAAGCTGTGAAGCAGATGCTTTGCATCTAAGTTTATTTTTGAGTGAACATGAATTGTTAACCAGGATGTTTAGCTAACAATCAAGTTCCCGGGAGGGACGCGAACATCCAAAAAATGAAAAATTATGCCAAGAGCTAAAAATGCCGTTGCGTCGAGAGCACGCAGGAAAAAAATCTTAAAACAGACCAAAGGAAACTTTGGCGCGAGAAAAAATGTCTGGACAGTAGCCAAAAACACCTATGAAAAGGGGTTGACCTACGCGTACCGCGACCGGAAAAAGAAGAAGCAAGAGTTTAGAGCCTTGTGGATCCAGAG
The DNA here is from genome assembly GCA_031279175.1 of Odoribacteraceae bacterium. Classification (GTDB taxonomy): domain Bacteria; phylum Bacteroidota; class Bacteroidia; order Bacteroidales; family Marinifilaceae; genus JAIRKS01. Next base: position 4,617 of record JAITJA010000038.1, on the reverse strand, counting down.
AATTAACGCTGCCGTCAGGCTGGAAGGATTGACATACTCGAAATTTATGGACATGGTTCATAAATCCGGGATCAACATCAACCGGAAGGTCCTGGCCGATTTGGCAATGAACCAGCCGGAAGCTTTCAAGATTATTGTCGAGAAAGCAAAAGAATCAGCGTGAACGATCGAAAAATATCGACGAAGAGCTGCCGCGTGGCAGCTTTTCTATTTTTTAATCGTTAGCTTTGTGGACTGAATGACGGGACATTCCCCCTTAAACTTACTTGATATATGAAAATAGCCTTGATAGGGTATGGTAAAATGGGAAAGGCGATCGAGCGCGTTGCCGGGAAACGGGGACACGAGATCGTGCTGATAGTGGACGAGAACAACCGGGAAACCTCTACCGACGAGGATCTAAAACAAGCGGAGGTTGCCATCGAGTTCTCCATACCGGGTGCTGCCGTGGACAACTACGAGCGGTGTTTTCGAAACGGTATCCCCGTCGTTTCCGGTACCACCGGCTGGTTGGAAAGAGAAAAAGAGGTCGCTCGCGCTCGCGAGAAATACAACGGCGGTTTCTTTTACTCCTCTAATTTCAGCCTGGGAGTAAATCTCTTCTTCCATCTTAATCGCTGGTTAGCTGGAATGATGGCCAGCGTGGAAGGCTACGACGTCTCCATCGAGGAGATCCATCACGTGCACAAGTTAGACGCGCCGAGCGGCACGGCCATCACCCTGGCGCGGGACGTGATCGCGAACAACCCGCGCTATACCTCGTGGAAATTACAGGGAGATGCCCCCGCGGCCGTTGGAGAGCTGCCGATCACGGCGCGACGAGAAGGAGAAGTCCCCGGCATACACGTGGTGAACCACGTTTCCGCCGTCGACGAGATCCGGATCTACCACTCGGCCCGTTCTCGCGACGGCTTCGCGTTAGGCGCGGTCATCGCGGCCGAATTCATGTTAGGCAAGCGGGGAACATACGGCATGAGTGATTTGATAACCATAGGAAATAAAAAGATATGAGAACGATAATAACAAATCGATGGTTTAAACTGGGAATGATACTATTCTTTTACCTGTTATTCACGTGCTGGTTGCGCGGTTGGTGGTTATTAATAGGCGTCCCGGTACTATTTGACATCTACATCACGAAGAAAGTACACTGGGCCTTCTGGAAAAAGCGCGGAGTAAAGAAGCAGACCAAAGTCGTCGAGTGGATAGACGCCTTAATCTTCGCCATCGTTGCCGCGACGGTCATACGCATGTTCTTCTTCGAGGCCTACACCATCCCGACCTCCTCGATGGAAAAATCGATGATGGTAGGCGACTACCTCTTCGTGAGCAAGCTCTCGTACGGCCCCAAGTTACCGAACACGCCGCTCTCCATCCCGTTCACCCACCACACCTTACCGCTCACGCGATCCGTCAGGCCCTACTCCGAGGCGATCCGCTGGCCATACAAACGCGTCGCGGGCACGGGCAAGGTCAAGCAAGACGACATCGTCGTTTTTAACTTCCCCGCCGGGGACACCGTGATCCTGGGGAACGAAAACCCGGATTACCACGACCAGCTCCGCCGGAGCGCGCTCGCGGTGCAATACAGGTACGCGATGGATGGTAAATCTATATCGCTCGACGAGGCAAAAAACGTCGTCCGCGAGGAACTAATAATGAACGGTTACCGCGTCATCACCCGTCCGGTAGACAAGCGAGAGAACTATATCAAGCGTTGCGTCGGACTACCGGGAGACGTGTTAGAAATGAAAAACACCGAGCTTTACGTGAACGGGAAAAAGTCGAAGCATCTCAAGGGACTACAATACGCGTATCGCGTGACGACCAACGGCACGCCCATCAACAAGGTGAAGTTACAGAACATGGGCGTTTCCTCCGAAGACCTGAGTTCATGGAACGATGAATACTTCCATCTCACCTCCGACATGTTAAAGAAAATCGAGGCCCTGCCCAACGTGGTCTCCGTGCAACGCGTGCGGGACGAGGAGCAGATCTTCCCCTACGCGCCCGCTTACCCGTGGACCCGCGATGATTTCGGCCCGTTGAAAATTCCGAAAAAGGGAGAAACAGTCCAACTGGATCTGGCAAACTTGCCCCTCTACGAGCGTATCATCGGGGTATACGAGGAAAATCAATTACACGTGCGCGATTCGGTAATTTACATCAACGGTCGTCCGGCGGACAGTTACACCTTCAGGATGGACTATTTCTGGATGATGGGGGACAACCGGCACAATTCCCTGGACTCTCGTTACTGGGGCTTCGTCCCGGAGGATCACATTGTCGGGAAGGCCTACTTTATCTGGTTATCACTGGACAAGGACAAGAAGCTTTTCAACAAAATCCGCTGGAGAAGAATGTTCAGGTTCGTGCATTAAAACCGCGCCACGTGATTCCCCGGGAGAGGCGTCGTCTTGAATCGCTCCCCGGGAAACGCGAATCTCGCGACGACAGACAAAAAAGACGCGGGCGGGAATCCATTCTCGCCCGCGTTCTTTGGTATAAACAATAACCCAACGCGCGTTCGCCCCAGCATCTTACATGCTGGACGAGTTCAGAGAATCCCCTTGTCGTTCACGTGCCGTTCTCCCCCCGTCGACGCCCATCTTACTTGTTTCACGCCCGGTCGCGCCCCCGCCGGGCCCCTTCCCGCTGCTTCACCCCGCGTGCCTCACCGCTTGAACTACCTTGTCAATCCCCTCCGGCCCATGTCAAAAAAAACGAAGAGCACGTTCTAAACAGTGCCCCCCGGGTCACTCTTTTCTCTTACTTGAACAGACGCTGTTTAGTTCACGGCCACCCGGCCACCGGGTAATTTGTCGAACTCCTCCATCATGTAGAATAGGTTAGCCCCGCGTTACCCGGTATCCCGTCCGGGTCGTCATACCTCCACGGGAAGCCCTACCCGTCGAGGAGAGCTTCCCCTCCCGTGCAGGAGGCATGGCATGAAAAAAGAAAGCGCCCGGGAAATCCAGGGCGCTCTCGTTACTATTCACTCGCTATCCGCGAGCCCTCTCGCGTCCATCTATTTGGCCGGGATAGCGGCCAGCGTGGCCTTCATGTATTCCCAGAACCCCTCGACGGAGGCGATATTCACCTTCTCGTCCGGGGAGTGAGGCGAACAGATCGTGGGGCCGAAAGAAATCATGTCCCAGTTCGGGTAGATAGAGCCGAGGATGCCACATTCCAGCCCGGCGTGCACGGCCATGATCGCGGGTCTCTTCCCGCGCAACTTCTCGTGGACGGCGATCATTGTCTGGAGGATAGTTGAACCCGGGTTCGGTTTCCACCCGGGGTATGCCCCCTCGAAATGAATCTCGGCGGCGCCGGCCAGCTCGAAAGTCGCTTGCACGGATTGCGCGAGGGCGTCCCTGGCGCTCTCTACCGACGAGCGTAGCAGCAAGTTAATCTCGGCGCGTTCCTTCTCGATCTTCACGATGGCGAGATTACCGGAGGTTTCCACCGTGTCCGGCATCGAGTCAATCATTCGCGCGGGGCCGTTCGGGCAGGCGAGGATAGCGTTCACGATGTGTTGTTGCGTTCGCTGGTCGATAACGCTTTCCGGGAGAGCCGTCTTCTCGACGACGAGGAACAGGGAAGTTTCCTTCCCTCCCAGCTCGGCCTGGAAGACAGCCTCGATCTCCTTGACGCGGTCGAGGAACTTGCCCGCGTTCTCGGCGGGGATTGTCACGGTAGCGATCACCTCCCTCGGGATAGCGTTGCGCATGTTCCCGCCCTCGAGCGACGCGACGCGCGGGTTAATCTCCCCGTCGATAGTTTTCAGGAGGCGGAAAAACAGCTTGTTAGCGTTCCCTCTCCCGAGATTAATGTCCATGCCGGAGTGCCCGCCCTTGAGGCCGCCGAGGTGCAACTTGTAGGCCTTGCTACCGGCGGGGACGGGGGTAGAGCTATAACGGAAGATGATCCTCCCGTCGACGCCACCGGCGCAGCCGACGTACAGCTCCCCCTCGGTCTCGGAGTCGAGATTCAGGAGAATATCTCCCTTTACCCAACCGGGTTGGATACCGTTAGCGCCATCCATGCCGGTCTCCTCGGTAGCGGTGACCAGCACCTCGAGCGGCCCGCGCGGGACCTCCTTGGAGACGAGGACGGCCATCGCGGCGGCCAGCCCGATGCCGTTATCCGCGCCGAGGGTCGTCCCGTCGGCCTTCACCCACTCGCCGTCGACGCGCGCGTCGATGGGATCGGTCTTGAAATCGTGCACCTTGTCGCTATTTTTCTGCGGGACCATGTCGAGGTGCGCTTGCAGGATCACCCCCCGCCGGTTTTCCATTCCCGGCGTCGCGGGCGCGCTCATCAGGATATTACCTGCCTCGTCCATCTCCGCGCGGATAGCGTTCTCGGCGGCCCATTGCATGATAAACGCGCGGGCCTTTTCCTCGTGATTAGAAGGCCTGGGGACGCGGGTTAGCTTGTAGAAGTTCGTCCACACTTCTCTCGGTGTCAGATCTGTAATACGTTTGTTCATGATAAAAGAATTTTAGGAGTTTATTTATTGCTCGCGACCATCTCCTGGAGGAAGGTCATGAATTTCGAGAACAGGTGGTAGCGGGTCATCCCGCCGTATATCCCGTGATCCCTGTTCGTGTATAG
>JAITJA010000035.1 GCA_031279175.1 Odoribacteraceae bacterium | reverse complement strand
CGATAGCCAACAGGCTAACAAGTGATACAATGTTTCTCTTCATGTGAATTCTTTTAACAAATAAATTTTTATACCCCGCGATGATATGAATTTATAGCCGGACGGCCACGCGCCGCTCCAATCTTTAATAGATCTTTAGTATTTACAGCGCGATTGTTACCGGACGCGGGGTGACAAGTGGTCGGCGACCGCGTTCTCCCGCTGCAAAGTGTACGTTGTACCTACCCGACCGCGATGTTTTTATAGTCTTTATGGAAACTGTCACCATGAATATAGCTGAAGATATTCTCGAGATGATGCTTGACACGCTCGCCGGGGAGGCCAACGAGGAACAGCATCGCCGCCTGCAAGGGTGGATAGACGCCGCGGATGCTCACCGCGCGGAATGGGTGCAACTCTGTAGACTCTGGTACGGCAGCGCGCGGCGAGACGCGCCGGAGGAAGCATGGAAACGTATCCTGGAACGACATTCGCGACGGGTGAAGTGGCGCGTGGCGCGACGGGTAGCGGTAGCATCGTGCGTCGCGTTGCTGGTCGCGCCGTTCCTGCTACACGACGACGCGCGCGATGTTGACCTCGCGACATGGCTCGAGCAGCGGAAGCCTGGACGGGCGGAACTCGTCCTGCCCGATGGCCGGCACGTCGCGCTGGACAGGCCCGCCGAGCGATGGGAGGAACGCGTGTATATCGCGAATGACTCTACCGGTATTCACTACCGGGACAGTGACGACGCGAATGAAAACGCGGCAGCATTGCACGAGCTGATTATCCCGCGCGGCGGCGAGTACCGCGTGACGCTCGCCGACGGGACGGTCGCGGAGCTGAACTCCGGGACGACGCTCCGCTTCCCCGCGCGCTTTGGAGGGGAAACGCGGGAGGTGTGGCTCGCCGGTGAGGCTTACTTCCACGTCAGCAGCAGTAGCGGCAGGCCCTTCATCGTGCACGCGAACCGGGTAACGGTCGAGGTGTCGGGCACGGAGTTTAACGTGTCGGCATACCCCGATGACGCTACCACCAGCGTCACGCTCGCGACAGGAAGCGTCGAGGTGCGCGCCGGTAACCGCGCCGAGCGTCTCTCGCCGGGCTATCGCGTGGAGGTCGATAACGCGACGCTCGACGCGCGCCGGGAGAAAGTAGACCTGGCCGAGATCATCGCGTGGCGGGAAGGCGTGCTCCGCTTCGAGGACGCGACGCTCGAGGAGCTGATGAAACGATTAGAACGGTGGTATGACGTCCCCTTCGACTTCCGCGGCGAGGAACTCCGGCGCGCGCGCTTCTCCGGCGGATTCCGGCGTTACGATCCGCTGCCCCGCGTGCTCGGCGCGCTCGGGGAGGTCAACGACGTGATCTTCCGCGTCGATAACGATACCATTATCATAAGTAATAAATAACAACGGCGGCGGGAGCGTCACCGCGCGCTCGCCTTAATTTCTCCCCGTCAGGGAAGAGCAGAGTTTAACTATAAACACGAATGTATGAAGAACAATCCACGAAACGGGCCCGGAAGCCCACGCGACCTGACACTAAAAAGGGTCGTGATCATGATGAAACTGACATGCCTGTTGACCTGCTGCCTGGTGCAGGTCGTCGCGAGCGAGGCGCAGCCCCGGCGCAAGGTAACGATGCACCTGGAGCGAGCCACCATCCGGGACGTGTTGGCCGAGTATCAACGCCAAACGGGAACTATTATCATTTACAGCAGCGACAAGCTCGAGACTACCCGCGAGGTGCAAGCCCGCTTCAGCGAGGTCGACGAGGAGACTTTCTTTGACGCGGTGCTGGAGGGAAGTAACATGTCTTACAAGTTGCAGGACGATTATATCCTGATCGTCCCCGCGCCGGCAGTACCGGCAGCGCAGCAGGAGCAGGACGTGGCCCGGGGAAGGGTCGTCGACGCTACCGGCCAGCCATTGCCGGGCGTCACGGTGCGCGTCAAGGGTACTGACCGGGGTACTTCCACCGACCGGGAGGGGAATTTCCGCGTCGCGTTGCCCCCTGACGCCGCGCGCGTGCTGCAATTCTCCTTCGTCGGCATGAAGCCGGTGGAGGTGACGTATGCCGGCAAGGAGCTACTCGTCGCGATGGAGGAGACGGAAGTAGAAATCGACGAGGTCGTCGTCACGGGACTATTCACGCGGCGGGCCAACTCGTATACCGGTGCTATCGCGAGCGTCAAGGGAGAGGAGCTGCGGCGCGTGGGTAACGCCGACCTGGTCGCCAGTCTCAAGAACATCGACCCGGCGTTCATGGTCGTGGAGAACCTGCAAGCGGGATCTGACCCGAACACGCTACCCGAGATCCAGATGCGCGGGCAAACCGGTCTCTCGACCATCAACAGCGAGTACCAGAACACGCCCAATCAACCACTATTCATCCTCGACGGCTTCGAGGCCACGCTGACGAAAATCCTCGACCTCGATATTAACATCATCGAAAGCGTCACACTCCTGAAGGACGCGACCGCGAAGGCCATCTACGGGTCAAAGGCCGCGAACGGCGTGGTCGTCGTGGAGACAATACGCCCGGAACGGGGGCAGATGAAGTTCCGCTACACCGGCAGCGCGCAGGTGCAGGCCCCCGATCTCTCCAGCTATAGCCTGACGAATTCCCGCGACAAGGTGCAAGCCGAGTTCAGCGCCGGCCTCTATACCTCCCTCTCCGCGACCGAGCAGATGACGTTGACGAAGCGCTACTCGGAACTATTGCGACTGGTCGAGGCGGGCGTCGACACCTACTGGCTCGATAAACCGTTGCGCGTCGGGATCGGGCACAAACATTCCCTGTACCTCGAGGGCGGCGATGACTACATGCTCTACGCCGTGGATCTCGCTTATAACGGCGTCACCGGCGTTATGCGCGGCTCGAACCGCGTGACGATGAGTGGTGGCGTCACCCTCTCGTACCGCACCAAGCGTTTTATCTTCCGCAACAAGCTCAGCGTCGACGGGAACAACGCGGAGGATTCCCCTTACGGTTCTTTCTCGCTCTTCGCCCGGATGAATCCGTACAATGTCATCCATGACGAGGACGGGAACATGGTGCAGCAATACACCCACGGGACCGTCGTGCAGCCCAATCCCCTCTGGAACGGCGAGGTCAACACGAAGTACGCGTCGCGCTACACCTACGTGACCGACAACCTGCATACCGAGTGGCACGTGCGCCCGAACCTCCGCCTCGTCGCGCGTTTCGGCTTGAGCATACGCTCCTCCTCCACCGACCGTTTCATGCCCAGTGGGCACACGGACTTCTTCGACTACACTGGTGTTAGCGAGTACAGCAAGGGCAAGTACTCGCTCATGCACCGCGAGGAGGGTCGTCTCAACGGGGACGTCGGCGCGGCATGGTCCTTCGCGCTCGGCAATCACATGGTTTTCCTTAACACGCAGCTCTCCGTCGGGCAGAACAAGTACGACTACTACACCGTGCAAGCCGAGGGCTTCCCGAACAACAACATGGATCACATCACCTCCGGGGTGCGTTACTCCGGCACGCGCCCGTCGGGTTCAGAGGGCATCTCGCGGGAGGCGGGGGGCATGGCCTCCGTCAACTACTCCTACGACGATCGCTACCTCTTCGACGGCAACTACCGCTTGTCGGGCTCTTCAGAGTTCGGCGCCAACAAGCGGTGGGGGCACTTCTACTCGGTCGGCGTCGGGTGGAACATGCACCGGGAGAAATTCATCCGCGACAATGCCGGATGGTTAGACCGTCTCAAGGTACGCGCCTCAACCGGTTACACCGGCTCGCAGGGCTTTAACTCCTACGACGCCATCGCGACCGTCGCCTACTACACCGACAGGCAGTACGGCGGGGAGATCGGGTCATACCTCCAAGGACTGGCAAACCCCAACCTGCGCTGGCAACGACGTTACGACACGAACATCGGGATGGACATCTCCGCCTTTACCGGGCGCGTGACGTTACGCTTCGACTGCTATACCGCGGACACAAAGGGTATGATCGCGGACATTACCACCCCACAGTCGATGGGGTTCGCCAGCTTCCGCGCGAACATCGGCGAGATGAAAAACAAGGGCTACGAGGCATATCTCACCTTGCGCGCCTGGAAGCAGCGGGAGAATTTCGCGAATATCTTCTTCTCCGTTGCCTCCAACAAAAACCATCTCTCGAAGATCTCCAACGCGCTCAAGAAGTACAACGAGACCGCCGACGCCGCGCAGGACGCCGACGCCTCTAACACCTCCATCAACGTCCGTTACCAGGAGGGCGTCTCCACCACCGCCATCTGGGTGGTTCAGTCGTTGGGCATCGACCCCCGTACCGGCAAGGAGGTTTACAGGAAGAAGGATGGTTCGCTCACCGAGAAGTGGCACAGCAGCGACTACATCAACGGTGGTGACGGGCTCCCGAAGGTCAGCGGAAACATGGGCTTTAACGTCGAGTACCGCGGCCTATCATTGAGCTCCACCTTCACCTGGCGTTTCGGCGGGCAACTCTACAACAACACGCTCGTCAGCAAGGTTGAGAACGCCGATCCCCGTTACAACGTCGACCAGCGCGTCCTCGAAAGTCGCTGGAGCGAGCCGGGGCAGGTCACGCGGTTCAAGTCCATCGCCGACAAATCATACACGTTACCAACGTCCCGTTTTGTCGAGGACTACAACTCGCTTACCTTCGCCTCGATGACGCTCTCTTACGACTTCCGCCATCGCGAGTTCCTGGCTCGCTCGTTCCTGAGTCGCCTGAAGGCGTCATTCTACATGAACGAGTTATTTATCCTCTCGTCCGTGCGGACGGAGCGCGGGACGGACTATCCTTTCGCGCGCAATTTCTCTTTCTCTTTACAAGCTAATTTCTAAGACACCATGAAAAGATACTTCTACGCTTTATTATTACCGCTCGTCGCGGCAGTTGCTTGCTCCGACTGGCTGGACGTGTTACCAAAGTCGCGCGTGCTCGCGGTGGAGCATTTCGCGACGGAACAGGGATACGCTGACCAGCTTACGGGAGTTTACACCCGCATGAGTTCCACGGCCCTCTTCGGGCGTGAATTGACGTTTGGCTTCCGCGAGGTGTTATCGCAAGACTACTCGCTCAACGTCTCCAACGCCACGTACGTGTCGGCTGCCCTATACGAGTACGACGCTGCCGGCGTCAAGTCGACGATCACCAGCATTTGGTCGGAGATGTACACCGCCATTGCCAACCTCAACATCATGCTCGAGTACATGGAAGACGTCAACCCTACCAAGTTCTCGGGAGACAATTACAATCTCTTCAAGGGAGAGGCGCTTGGCTTACGGGCATTCCTGCATTTCGAGCTATTGAGGATGTTCGCGCCAGCGCCGGCATCTAACCCGGCGGCGCCGGCCATACCTTACGTCACGCAATATTATACCGACATCACGCCGCTCTCTACCGTCAACGAGGCGCTGGATCTCGTCATCGCCGACCTGAACGCCGCCGCCGCGCTACTCGCGAGCGACCCGCTCTTCATCCTCTCCAGTGACGTGGCTTACACCGAACTCGCCAACCGCGCGCGACGCTTTAATTACTACGCCGCGCAAGCGACGCTGGCGCGCGCTTACCTCTGGCGGGGGGATCTCGAGAACGCGCGCCTGCACGCCGAGACGGTCATCGACGACAACAAGTTCTACTGGGTGCACTACACCGCCGCGCAAGCGGCTAACATCAACGAGCGCGACGTCATCTACAAGAGCGAGCACATCTTCCGTCTTGACATCCTCGACATGGTTGACATCGTCAAGGAATACGTCACCTCCTCCGCCGGCGCCAACAAGCTCTCCCCTTCCGAGGCACAGATGGACAATATCTACGAGATCTCCGCGGCGGCTCTCGGCATGGACTACCGTTACGCCTACCACTACGCCTATGACGGCAGCGAGCGATACCACTCCAAGTTCTGGCAGCCGGAGGGAGGAACATACAACAACATGATGCCGCTCGAGCGTCTCTCCGAAATGTACTACATCGCTGCCGAGGCATGGCTCGCGCGCGACTCGATCTCCCGGGCCGTCTCGCTCCTCAACACGGTGCGCGACGCGCGCGGGCTCTCCAACTATCCCCTCTCGCTCACGCTCACCGCCACGGAGGCAAGGGAAGAGATCTTCAAGGAGTATCGAAAGGAGACCCTCGGCGAGGGACAGCTCTTCTACTACTACAAGCGCTTGAATCAACCAGTCATCCCCGGTTCTGCCAAGCCCGGCAACGACGCCGTCTACGTCTTCCCTCTTCCCGACAACGAGGTCGAGTTTGGGAACAGGTAACAGGTAACCTCTAATAAATATCAACATGAATAGAATAACTACATCTCTACTGATCCTGCTACTCGCCGCGTGCGAGCCAATCTCCTTCGAGTGGGGCGAAACGGACTACGCGCGCGTCGTCGGGCCCGCCAGCTGGACTCTCGGCACGGACTCCTTGTTATATACTTTCTCCACGAAGCCCGCCGACCTGGCCGAGTTCGTCGTCGAGGCGGAGGTACTGCTCGTCGGTAAACTCTCCGACCGCGACCGCGCCGTCATCATCTCCATCGACCCGGAACGTACCACCGCCATCAAGGGAACGCACTACGACATCCCCGAGTCGGTCGTCATCCCGGCAGGGGAGGCCGTCGCCGCGTTGCCTATCGCGCTCCGTCGCACCGCCGACCTGCAAGCCGCCCCCGTTACCCTCCGCCTGGAGATCGACGACGCGGGAGATCTCGGACCCGGCCCCAACGAGTGGCGATCACTATCGATCACGTGGAACGACATGATCTCGCGCCCACTCAACTGGGACGTGCTCCTCGAGTTCTTCGGCGACTACAGCAACGTCAAGTTTCGCTTCATCATCTCCACCCTTGGCATAGCCGAGTTCACCTACGGACAGACCAACGGAATGGACTGGGGCGTCATGAACAACTACCACCTCGTACTCGTCGAGGCGCTCGCCGCCTATAACGCCGCGCATCCCTCGGAACCGCTCGTCGACGAGAATCTCCACCCGATCACTTTCTAAATCTAAAAATATGAAACAGCATATCATTCAATTCACGCGCTTCATACTCCTCTTGCTCGTCGTGAACGGCTGCAACGAGGATCTCGGGAACTACGATTACGACTACGACAAGGCCCCGGAACTCATCATCGACACCATCGGGCATCGCGCTGACCTGCTCGTCGCGTGGAACATCGGCGACACGATCCGGATCTCTCTCAACGTTACATATCCCGGACGGGAGCAATACCTTGTATACCGGTGGTTCCTGATCGACTATCCTTACAGTACCGTCACCGAGGGGAACGCGCAGGTGTGGCCAGCACCGGATACCATCTCCCGCGAACGCGATCTCTTCTACGTCGTCGATCTAAAGCCCGGACGATGGGTAACAGTCTGCTTCATGGCGAAAGACACCGTCAACAACGTCACCGGCTTTTACACCTACAGCTACAAGAATATCCCGGAACTCGGCGCGCGCAACGGCCTCTACTGCCTGCAAGAGAAAGACGGACGCGTCGATATTGACGTCATCGGATCGAGCCGCGCCCTTGTCTTCTCCAACTACCACGAGGTCGACTATTACAGCTCGCTTCATCCCAACGAGCCCCTCACCGGCGCGCCACGCGTTTTCAACTACTCCTCCGCCGGCGGTTACTTCTACATCTTCACCGACGACGTCGGCCTGCGCGTCAACCCCTCGAGCATGACCATCATGGAACGCTGGGAAGAGATGTTCTACCGCGTCCCGGACGCGTACGCCCCGTCTGCCGTCGTCGGATTGAACAACTGCGACTTCCTTGTCAATGACGGCAAGCTACACGTCCACTATATCCAGACCGGCAGCGCGCGCAAGTTCTCCATACCCGTGCCTGGCAACTACTCGCTATCGCCATACCTCGCCACGCAAACAATTGCCTCGTGGGGAGCCGTCGCCGGAGCGATCAACGCCTACCAGGTAGTGCACGACAAAAACGCGAGCGCCTTCCGACCCTTCTTCAACAAGGGAACATCGCTCGGGCAATTCGCGGAAAGCGACCCAGACGCGGTATTCGACGTCAACAACATCGAGGGCGAGATCGTATACATCAACACCGTGAATAGTGGTGAGACGATGATCATCACCCGCCGCGACGACGGCTATCACATGAACGTCGCGTGCTTCTACAACGTCATCGACAACGGGATCCTCGCCCGCTCCACCAGACCGCTTACCGGTTGCACCGGAATCGAGAACGCCTCCTGCTTCGCCTCCGGGCTGGCAGGCCCAGCCCTCTTCTACGGAACGGGAAACAGTGTCTACTCGTACTCGTACACGACCGGCCAGACCGTCTCTCGCCTGCTCTGGCAAGGAGACGCCGGCGACGAGGTCACCGCACTCTCTCTCCTCAACACGGGCGGCTTCCCCACCTCCGGTCGCATCCTATGGATCGCCGTGTGGAACGAGGCCGCCAAGGCCGGACGACTTGTCGAGTTCGAGATAAACCCCGTCAGCGGGGAGGCAGAAGCACTCTACGCGCCCATGTTCTCCGGGATTCCCGACAACCCCGTCTACCACGAGGGCCTCGGGAAGATTCTCTTCATGACACAAAAAATCTAAACAACGCGCGACCATGAAACTCACATGTAACATACTCCTCGTCATCGCGGCGCTCGCGGCGTCTCTCCCCGCGCGCGCCGCGTCGGATGGCTTCGCGTTGCGCGGCATCCTCCCCGGCGTGCCGGACGGCGCGACCGTCGCGCTCGTCCCCGTTGCCGAGCGCGGCGACAACAAGCCCGTCGCCTCCACTACCCTCCGCGACGGGCGTTTCGAGATCACCGGCGACCTCGACTCCCCCCGCCTCTTCCGCTTGCAGGTAGGAACGCCGCCCCTCTCTGCCAGCTACGCGCTCTGTATCGGGCCCGGGGAACTCCTCTTCGAGGCAACAATCACCCGCGACGGCGACCGCTGGCAGTGGCATGACCCGCGCCTCTCCGGATCGCCCGTGCACGACGCGTATCTCGAGAAAACGCGCTTCCGGAAACGACTCGACGAACAACACGCCGCGATGCAAGAACGACACCGCGACATCTCGCGAAAAGTAGGCGCCGCCCGCGTCTCTAACGATACCGCGACGATGAACGCGTTGCGCCGTACTACAGAGTACGCCAACCTTGAACGCGACGAACGAGCCTTCTTCCGGCTCGCCAACGACGAGATCAACGCCGCGATTGCCGCCAACGGCGACTCCTTCTGGGGGCCGCTGCTCATGCTTGCTAACTACAACTATTTCACGCCGGGAGATACCGTCGTCACGGGCCTCTACGCGCGCTTCTCGGACGAGGCAAAACGCTCGCGACACGGGCAAATCCTGCAACGCGAACTCTTCCCGCCGCGGCTGGTTGACCTCCCAGCGCCGCGCGTCTCCCTGCCCGATCGCGACGGATCGCCACGCGAATTACACGCGTTGCTCGCCGGGAAACGACTTCTCGTCATCGACTTCTGGGCGTCGTGGTGCGCGCCTTGCCGGCAGGAGATCCCGAGACTCAAGGAGCTATACTCCGCGTTCGCTCCCGCGGGCCTGGAGATCGTCAGCATCTCGATCGACAAGGACCGCGACGCGTGGATCAAGGCAATGGACGCGGAACAAATGCCGTGGCCGCAGCTCCGCGACGCCGGGGACGTTAACTCGAAATTGTTTTTCGTCAAGGCGATCCCCGCGCTATTCGTCGTCGATTCCTCGGGAGTCGTCCTACACGATCTACTACGCGGCACAACGCTTCGCGACTTCATTGCCGCCCGTCTCGCTCCCGGGAACGCTCCCGGCGATTGACCCGCGCGTCCCTTGTCACAGTGTTTTCATTTGGTTTTCTCCATGCCCGCCGGCCTCTCCCCCACCGGCGGGCTTTTTTTCGCGTCGCGCGGTGCTGTCATTCCCGGTACGCGATTTTTTTTCACCCTCGCGCGGTGCTATCACACGTGGCACGCGATTTTTTTCCAAGCCTTCGCGGACGCGTGGAAAGTAGAGTAGGGGGGTCGTTCATGCTCTCCACGCCACGTTGAAACGATGACATGGGGGTCGTTCATGGTTTCCACGTGG
>JAITJA010000028.1 GCA_031279175.1 Odoribacteraceae bacterium | reverse complement strand
GCTCTTCCGATCTCCGGGATCTTTTCCCAGCTCCCTGACCGCGCGCCGGCCGTGCAGAAGAAATCCCACTCGACCTCGTCGCCAAAACCGCTGCCGGACAGCATGACTCGCCGCGTCTCCTGCCCGTTTGCCGGCGAAACGAGTAGGAATAGTAACCATGCCATTGTCCCGGTAATGAAATGTTTTATCATGATAGTTCATTTGAAGATGAAGACTTCCGCGAAAATAACTTTTGTGCAGGTTCTACTGACACTAATTCTTGATAAAAATCACTCTTTTTTCACGCGCCACTCGTGCAGCGAGGGCCTTCCCGGGAGAATGAAGGGAAGCTCCCGTACACCCCCCGTGCAATCTTCTGTCACTCCCGGCATGACTTGTCACGATAAGGAGCGAGTTACCTGGAAAAAACGTTACTATCTCGCGAGGAGACATCCCCTTGATCCATGTTTATTGGCCATGCCGCGAGGCAATCTTCCCGTCTTGAAACGGGAAACATCCCCCCGGCGGAACGGGTGTGTAATTTGAAGATGCACGCGTGGGAATAATGCAAGGGGGCGAGAATTCACCCCCTTTTCCTTGTCATATCGTTACCTGTTATTTCGACATCTCCTTTTTCCCGTGAGCGCTCCCCGATCTCCCGTGAGCGTGCTCCGATGATCCACGCGAGTGATGTCATCCTGGATTCAGGAGAGGTCTCTTAAGCTTCAAGAGAGGTCTCTTGAACTTAGGGTGACGTCACTTTAGCTTAGAGTGACGTCACTTTAGCTTAGGGTGACGTCACTTTAGCTTAGGGTGACGTCACTTTAGCTTAGAGTGACGTCACTTTAGCTTAGGGTGACGTCACTTTAGCTTAGAGTGACGTCACTTTAACTTAGGGTGACGTCACTTTAGCTTGGGATGACGTCACCTTTACTTAAGTTAGGAGACTTTCAGGGAAAGTTCGGGCACGAGAAGGGAAAGTTCGGGCACGAGCAGTATCCCGTTCCGAGTTACCGGTACAAGTTAGAGAGAGGGAACAGGAGGTTAATCGTTATCGAGATCCTCGTTATTGATCCAGGAGGAGAGGACGCGGACTATATCGTCACGGACAAGGCGTTCGAATGACGCGACGCGGCAAGTATGATTGGCGTCGGCCTTGACATACTTCCGGCACTTGTCGTTGCGGCCGAGATCGACGGCAGTGGCCGACCACGGGTCGCGCCCGCCATATATAAAAAGCATCCGGGAGGCGTCGGTTTCAAGCCATTGCTGGATGTCGCGGGCTTGCTTCTCGTTAAAGGCGGGCAGGGCGATGGAATCAGGGATGGTAAAACGGAAATCAACCTGCCGGCGGTCCGGCTCGCGCTTGAAATACGAGCGAAAAGGCGAGAGATCATACGCGTACATGCCGATCTCGGTGAGTGCGGCGTAGTAAAAAGGAAGGATGGCCGCGATCTCCTGGTCGGAGAAAAAGCCGGGGGGCGAGGCGTTAACGAGATAATTAAATAGCTCCTCGTCCGACTCGTGTTCGACCCCGGGGATCTCCCCGATATCCCCGTTCCACTGCCAGAAGGCAAAGGGATACTCCAGGATGACCAGTTTCATGACCCGTTCGATGCCCCCGGCGCGCTCGAAGGTCATGTTTTTCTCTCTCGCGAGGGCCTCGAGGCGAGGCGCGAGACGATCGAGACGCGCGAAGCAAGCGTGCTGGAACTCCATGATCCTGACCGTTATTTCTTGTCCCCCGACGTACACGAACCCGAGGCGCTGGCGTTGTGCCGGGGTCTTTCCAAGCGAGGCGAGGAATTTCCGGAGGCGGCGATCAATGTAGGCGTGGTTGAAAGGGGCGACGTAAGGCACGCTGACATGCACGTCGTCGGGGTAGAAGTAACGGTGGAAGAGAGTGGTTTGTCCTCCCTTGCCGATTCCGGTAGAGATCCAGCGGGATTCGGGGTAGAGATGTTGCTTGAGTGCCTGGATGATCTCGTGATGGTCGGCGGCGGCGCGGGCGATGGTCAGGTGTTGCCATGGGATCCCTGTCTCGGGGACGCTGGTATTAAAGAAACGGTGTTCGATGGCGACCTGGTTGGTGGAGAAGAGAGAGGAGAGCTCGCTCTCGCGCGTTTCATCGAGGCCGTATCCCTCGAGGATGACGACGACGGGAGCGTTGAAGTCTCGATGGGCAATGCTGACGCGTTGCGGGAACGTCGCGCTGGCGGGATTGGCATGGTCAACGCGCTGTTCGTAATCGAAGAGATAGGTCTCGGTGTAGGGATCCACCTGTATGGTCTGGATATTGGAGACCCCGGGGACGCGGCGGAGGCGTTCGAGCAAGGGGTTGGCGGCGTGTAGCGTGGCGGCGGCGAGAAGCGCGATGGTAATGGAGAAGAGGTGTTTCATGTGATTCATGTTTTCATTCGGGCACAAGGTAATCATTTTTTTTACCTTGTTTGTTACCTTCGCGGCCTGCTTACCAACAAGAACAATCATGAATCGTTATTTCTCTCGTTACATGTCTCATTACAAGGACACCATCCGGTTAGGCGTTCCGATCGTGCTTGGCCAGATAGGTATTGTCGCGGTTGGCTTCGCGGACAACATCATGGTCGGTCACTACGCGACCGACGCGCTGGCGGCGTCGTCATTCGTGAATAGCGTGTTCAACCTCCCGTTGGTGTTCAGCATTGGTTTCTCGTACGGGTTGACGCCGCTGGTGGGGCGCTTCGCGGGCCGCGGCGAGACGGGTCGGGTCGGCGGGGCGTTGCGCGACGGGTTACTGGCGAACGGTTTAACCGGCGCGGTGTTGTCATTGCTCGTGTGGATAGCCTACTTGAACGTGCACCGGATGGGTCAGCCGGAAGAGCTATTGCCGTTGATCCGGCCTTACTTCCTGCTGCAATTGTCGTCGTTAATCTTCGTGATGGGCTTTAACGCTTTCAAGCAGTTTGCCGACGGGATACGGGACACGGTGACGCCGATGTGGATCATGCTCGGTGGGAACGCGTTGAACATCGCGGGAAACGTCGTGTTGATTTACGGCGCGTTCGGGATACCGGCGATGGGGCTGACGGGCGCGGGGGTCGCGACGTTATTATCGCGCGTGGCGACGTTCGCGGCGTTCGTGATACTTTTTTGCTGTCGTCGTTCCTACCGGCCATACCGGGAGAGCTTCCGGGCGGCGCGTCGGGAGCGGCATTTCCTCGAGCTGAACAAGATGGGGCTCATGGTGGGGGCGCAGATGGGGATGGAGACGGCACTGTTTGGCCTCACGGGGGTGATGGTGGGATGGCTGGGGGCGGTGGAACTGGCGGCTCATCAAGTGGCGGCGACCCTTTCCACGCTTGGATTCATGATTTACTACGGCGTGGGGGCGGCAATATCCGTGCGCGTGAGCCATTTTCTCGGTCGTCGCGACATGCAGGGCGTGCGTAGCGCCTCGACAGCCGGTTTTCACCTGATCACGGCGCTGGCGCTGGCGACCTCGTTTTTTTTCCTGGCGACCCGCGGCTGGATAGGGATGATATTCACGAACGCGCCGGAGGTGCTGGCAGGGGTAAGCCCGTTGATCATGATGCTGGCCATCTACCAGTTCGGCGACGGGTTACAGGTGACCTACGCGAACGTCCTGCGGGGGATCTCGGACGTGACGCCGCTCGCGTTACTCTCCTTCGCGGGCTACTTCCTGGTGGCGTTACCGGTGTCATACCTCATCGCGTTCCCGCTGGGTGGCGGTTTAACCGGCGTGTGGGCTGGTTATCCCGTCGGGCTGACGCTGGCGGGGCTGACATTTCGCGCGCGTTACCTGTGGAAGTTGCGCCGGATAGCGCGCGGTTGAAGAAGAATATCGCCGGGCGCGTCGTTGGCCATCGCGAAAATCCCGTACCTTTGGTTCGCGATTTAATTCACTTTAATAATACTGATGATGAAAAAACAGATGACATTACTGGTCATGGCCGTCGCGACGACAGGCGGGGCGACAATGGCACAGGAACTCCCGGCGAACGAGATCCCGTTCATAGAGACCAGCGCGCGAGCGGACACGATGATCGCGCCCGACAGGATCTACCTCGCGATCGTCCTGGCGGAGAAGGACACGAAGGGAAGACGGTCGGTAGAAGAACTGGAAACAACGATGGTCGAGCGGCTGACGCGCCTGGGAATTGACGTGGAGCGGCAACTCGCCGTGACCGACCTCGCGAGTAATTTCAAGCGCTATTTCGCGCGACAACAGGAGGTATTGAAAGAGATCTCCTTCTCGTTACTCGTGCGCGACGCCCCGCTGGCAGCCCGCGTGATCGTGGCGCTCGAGGCAGAGGGGATCTCGAACGTCTCGGTAGAACGAACGGAATACTCGCGAGAGAAAGAACTCCGGTTGGCCCTCAAGCGACAAGCCGTCATCCAGGCGCGACGAAACGCGGAGACGATGATCGCGCCACTCGGCCAGCAAGTAGGCCGCGCGCTCGTCATCTCGGACACGCGACAACCGTTGTACAACACCCTGCCGGCGCGCAAGCAACTCTCGATGTACTCCTCGCGGGAATCACTCGACATGATCGACGTTGAATTCCAGAAACTGCAATTCCACGAGGAGGTCGTGGCCCGTTTCCTTATCCATTAACCACTATCCCGGGCCACGTGAACATCGTTATCGCCGGCGCCGGTGAGGTCGGAACGCACCTCGCCCGCATGTTAAGCAAGCAAAAACATCGCATCATGCTCCTCGACACGGACAAGGATAAACTTGAACTCATCGAGAGCCAGATCGACATCCTCTCCATCGTCGGATCGTGCACCTCCACCGGGGCGCTAAGAGACGCCGGCATCGACCGCTGCGACCTCTACATCGCCGTCAATCCCGACGAGGACCAGAACATTACCTCCACCATCCTCGCGAAAAGACTGGGGGCGCGGCAAACGATCGCACGCGTGAACAACAGCGAGTACCTCGAGGAAGAAAATAGCGAACACCTCCGAGGCATCGGCATCGACTCGCTCATCTACCCCGAGCGCCTCGCCGCCGAGGAGATCGCCGGGACGCTCAAGACCAGCGGCTCGCGCCAGATCCACGAGTTCTCAGACGGGAGATTGCAATTCCTGAGCATCAAACTCAGGGAGAACGCTCCCGTGCTCGACATGACCCTCGTCCAGATGGCCGGGCAATACGCCGCGGAGAACTTCCGCGTCGTCGCCATCAAGCGGGGGGACAAAACCATCGTCCCGCGCGGAAACGACCGTTTCATGCTCGACGACATGATCAGCGTCGTCACCAAACCCTCCTGCATCCCGGCCATCTTCGCCATGTGCGGGAAGCAACAACACGAGATCCGGAACGTCGTTATCGTCGGCGGGACGCGCGTCGGCGTCAAGACCGCGTCGTTACTCGAGAAGACTTATAACGTCAAGCTCGTCGAGCCGGACAGGGACAGGTGCATCCTCCTGGCAGACAAGTTACGCTCCACCCTTATCATCAACGGGAGCGGGCAAGATCTCGCCCTGCTGCGCGAAGAGGGAATACGCGACACGGACGCTTTCATCAGCGTGACCGATTCCGCCGAGATCAATATCCTTTCCTGCCTGCTCGCCAAAAAACTGGGCGTCAAGAAAAGCATCGCGCAGGTAGAAAACTTCGATTACATCAGCCTGGCCGAAAGCATCGGGCTCGGGACCATCATCAACACGAAGGTCATCGCCGCATCGCACATCTACGGCCACACGATGAACGTGAACGTCCAGCACCTCCGCTTCCTCACCTTCTCCGAGGCAGAGGTATTCCAGATCACCGCCGGCGCGGGTTCCCGCGTCACGCGCCATCCCCTCAAGGACGCGCGCTTCCCCGATAACGCCACCATCGGCGGAGTCATCCGCGACGGAGCGGTCATCATCGCCAAGGGCGACACGCTCGTGCAACCAGGCGACAACGTCGTCGTCTTCGCCCTGCCGGACGCCATCAAGAAAGTCATAAAACTCTTCCGCGAATGATCAACATCCCCTTCATCGCCTCCATCATTGGCCGCCTGCTATGTCTCGAAAGCGCCTTCATGCTCCCTTGTTGCATCGTGGCCATCGCGCTTGGAGAGAAAGATGCTGCCGGGATGATCGTCGCCTTCCTGCTCACGCTCGTCGCCGGGAGCGTGATCGCGCGCGTCGTCCGCGTCAACGACCGCCTCCTCTCCCGGCGCGACGGCTACTTTATCGTCACCGCCACATGGATCGCCTTCACCCTCTTCGGCTCCCTCCCTTACCTCCTCGGGCACTCCATCGCCTCCCCCGTCGACGCCCTCTTCGAAACCATGTCCGGCTTCACCACCACCGGGTCGACGATCCTCGACGACATCGAATCGTTACCCCGCGCCACGCTCCTCTGGCGCGCCATCACGCAATGGCTGGGCGGCATCGGTATCGTCGTGCTCTTCATCGCGCTACTCCCGGGCCTCGGCATCGAGGGAAGAGACCTCTACGTCGCCGAGGTCACCGGACCCATCCATGACAAGAGCTCCACCACCTTCGCCGCCACCGCCCGCCACGCCTGGACGCTATACATCGCCCTCACCCTCGCCCAGTGCCTGCTCCTGGTCGCCGGCAACATGGAATGGTTCGACGCCATCTGCCACTCCCTTACCACCATGTCATCCGGCGGGTACTCCACCCGGCAAGACAGCGTCGCGCACTGGGATTCCGCTTACATACACTATGTCTTCATCGTCTTCATGTTCATCTCCGGCGCCAACTTCGGGCTTCTCACCGCGCTCTTCCGAGGTCGCCCGCGTCGCCTGCTGCGCGACGACGAGTTCCGCCTTTACGCCCTTGTCACGATCATCGCCACGATCATCATCGCTACCGGCCTGGCCGTCGCGGGCCAACCGGCCGGGGTCTCTTTCCGCGACGCGCTTTTCCAGGTGACTTCCATCCTCACCTCCTCCGGGTTCTCGACGAGCGACTACCTCGCCTGGCCGCCGCTCCTCGGCGCCATCATCTTGCTGCTCTTCTTCATCGGTGGATGCGCCGGCTCTACCTCCGGCGGGATCAAGTGCATACGCCTCCTCTTGCTATTCAAGAATTCACTCGTCGAGATGAGACGGGCCTTGCACCCGCGCGCGATCATTCTCGTCAAGTACAACAATCGCGGCGTCCATCCTTCGGTCATGACGGGCGTCACTGGCTTTTTTGTCCTTTTCATGATCATTTTCGGCGTCTCGAGTCTCGTCATTTCCTCCTTCACCGACAACGTCGAGACGGCTTGTAGCGCCGTCATCTCCGCCCTGAGCAACACCGGCCCCGGGTTCGGCTCTATCGGCCCCACTGCCACGCATTCCGCCATGCCTCCCGCGGCCAAGCTCTTCCTTACTTTCCTCATGCTCGTCGGGCGTCTCGAGGTTTACACTATCCTCGTCCTTTTCACGAGGACGTTCTGGAAACGATAACCTCTCCCCTCCCCTCTTCCCCCGCTACCCCGGACTTTTAACAGGGCTGGTAACCCGGTTACATTGCTTGTTAACTCAGTTACATTGCTTGTTAACTGAGTTAGATTGCTTGTTAACTGAGTTACCAAGGCATTTCAAAAATTAAAATGCCTTGTTCAAAATTTGAAATGGCTTGTTCAAAAATTAAAATGCCCTGTTTAAAGTTTGAACAAGGCATCTCAAAAATTAAAATGGCCTGTTTAATTTTTGAACAAGGCTGTTCAAAATTTGAACAGCCTTGTTGAAAGTTTGAAATGCCCCGGTAAAAGGCTGGAAGAGGTTGTTGAAAAGGCGTGATGATCAGCGCGGATCCACGTCAAAGATGATCTTGACGGTCTTGAAGCCGTCGGAAGTGACGAGCGAGCGGGCGGAACGACGGATAAAGCGCTTGAGAGCGTCGAGGGAGTTGATCGCGTCTGTCTTGACGAGCAGGTGCACGCGGAACTGGTCCCTGATCCTGGCGACGTCCGGGACGGCAGGGCCGCGGAGGCGTTGCCCGAGTTGATCGCGTAAAGTCCCGGCGAGGTGGTTGGCGGCGCGGCGGACGAGATCCTCCCTGGCATGTCGCAACTCGACGCGGATTAACCTGCAGAAGGGCGGGTAACGGAAAAGGTCGCGCTCGGCAATGAAGGCGCGGTAGAACGCGTCGTAATCGCCGGCGGTGATCCAGTCGTTGATCCTGTGGTTGGCGCGGGCGGACTGTATGATAACCAGTCCTTGCTTTCCTTTCCTGCCGCTCCTGCCGCTGACTTGCGAGAGTAGCTGGTATGCCCGTTCCTCGACGCGGAAATCAGGGAAGGAGAGGAGCGATCCGGCGTCGATGACGCCCACGAGCTTGACGCGTTCGAAGTCGAGGCCCTTGGCGACCATCCGCGTGCCGACGAGCACGTCGAGCGCGCCGGCCTCGAAGCGATCGATGATGGTTTGCAGGCGAACGTCTCGTCTGGTGGACTCGAGATCAAGGCGGGCGACGCGGGCGGACGGGAAGAGACGGGCGACTTCCTCCTCGACGCGTTCGGTGCCGGGGACGCGCTCGACGTAATTTCCATCGCCACACGCGTCGCACCCGTGCGGGCGGGAGCGGGTAGTGCCACAGTAGTTGCACGTCAAGCTGGAGCGTTGCTTGTAATAGGTCATGCTGACGTCGCAACGGGGGCACCGGGGGACGTCCCCGCAACGGTTGCAGAGGAGGTAGGAGGCGTATCCCCTGCGGTTCTGGAAGAGGATGACTTGCGCTCCGGCGTCGAGGACGCGTTCCATTTCTTGCTTCAGGAGCGGGGTGAAGATGCCGTCCATGACTCTTTCGCGCCGCGCGCGGGCGATGTCGGCGATGATGACCCGGGGAGGGGGTACTTGCTCGTGTCTGCCGGTGAGGCGGACGAGGCCGTACTTGCCGGTGGTGGCGTTGTGGTAGCTCTCGAAGGATGGGGTTGCCGACCCGAGCAGGACGCGGGCGCCGTGTAGCGTGGCGAGCATGATGGCGGCGTCCCTGGCGTGGTAACGGGGAGCGGGGGCGGTTTGCTTGTATGACTCCTCGTGCTCCTCGTCGATGATGACGAGGCCGAGGTTGTCGTACGGTAGGAAGAGCGCCGAGCGCGCGCCGAGGATGACGGGGTAAGGGGTGTTGCCGTTCTGGGCGCGCCACGCGTCGACGCGGGCGCTGTCCGGCATCCCGGAGTGGTATAGCGCGATGCTGTCGCCGAAGACGCGTCGCAGGCGTTTAACGATCTGCACGGTGAGGGCGATCTCGGGGAGTAGGTAGAGTACCTGGCGGCCGCTGTCGATGGTTTCCTTGATGAGGTGGATGTATAGCTCTGTCTTCCCGGAGGAGGTGACGCCGTGAAGGAGGACGGTGTTCCTGGTGTTGTAGCACTCGCGTATTTCCTCGAGGGCTTGTCGTTGCGGGGCGGAGAGTGGGTTCGGTGGGCAGGTAGGGAGTTGTTCTTCCTGCCTGGGGGCGACGTCCACGGTGGAGATCTCGAGGATTCCTTTTTTGCAGAGCGTCCTGAGCGTGGATGGCGAGACGTTGGCGAGGCGCTGCATGTCGGCAAGGGGGATGGTCGCCGTGGCGGTCTCCTCGACATGCTCTATCCAGCGGCAGAGGAGTTCGTTTTGTTTGCCGGGGAGGCAGTCGAGCCAGGCGTGTAGCTCTTCTTCGGAGAAGTGTCGCGCCCAGCTGACGACGCGTAGTTTTTTTGTCTTGACGACGTCTTCGACGTGTTCCTTGATGGCGAGGATCCCTCGGTCGAGGAGTTTTTTAATGACGGCCAGCGGCGCGCGACCACCGGTGAGCTTCTCGATGTCGGCGACGGCGATGTATTCCCCGGGGCGGAGGAGTTGTAGCAGGTTTAGCTCGTCGTCGTCGAGGTCGCCGGTATCCGCGTCGAGGACGGTGGCGACGCGCGTCTGGCTCTCGAGGCGCATGGCGACGGGTAGCGCGGCCCTCGCGACTTCTCCCGGGCAGGCCATGTAGTAGTCGGCCATCCAGAGCAGGAAGCGTAGCTGGAGGGGGGAGATGGCGAATCCCTGGTCGATGACGCGGTCAATGGAGCGCGGGGTGACGCGAGGGGGGGGATCGGGACGGGTGGAGTGGACGATACCGGTGTAGTACTTGTTGCCGGCGAAGGGGACGATGACGAGCGCGCCTGCTCTCGTCGCGTCTTTCCACTCTTCCGGTATGGCGTAGGTGAAGAGGCCTTCCACGGCCAGGGGTATGATGACGTCCGCGTACATGGGCATGAAACGAGAGGCCTCCCCGGGGGGAGGCCTC
>JAITJA010000025.1 GCA_031279175.1 Odoribacteraceae bacterium | reverse complement strand
CCCACGCGTCGCGCTTGCCGTCGCGGTAGCCGAAGCTTACCCGGGAGATCGCCACGCCATCGACAAGGAAATGCTCGAGCACGCGGCGGTCAATCTCCCATATCCTGTTCAGCTGGTAGGCGTACTGCATGGTGATAGACATCAGCTCTCCCTTTCTCTGCTCGTCGCGGTCGCGGGCGACGACAAGCGGCTCCGTCCTGTTGGTAGCGAACACGCCCAGCACGGAGCGCACGATACCGCGTATGCGGTTGTTTTGCAGCGGGACGACCCCCTGTTCCATGAGATGCGCCTCCTCCGACACCATCCTGCCGCGGGCGGGATCGAAGACGCGATCTCCCCACTGGTTGCCGAAGGTAAAGCGCTCGTTACGCGCCGCCTTTTGCCTCGCCGCGTCGAGGGCGTACCAGCACCTTGCCGCGTCCATCAGCACGTCTATCGCCTCCGCGCGGGAGGAGATCTCGCCGCGGCGGGCGGGCTTTATTCTCGCGCTCCCGTCGCCGTTGAAATACTTGTTCCTTAAATAAAACTCGTTCATCTCTTTTTAATTGCTTGTTTCACGCTATCCATCCCTCGATAGTCTTTGGCGGCCGGCAATTCCTCGCGGCGCGGGTAGCTGAATCCCTGGCGGATTCGGCGCGGGCAAGGAATATAGCGGCCATCTCGGGCCTGTTGATCTCGAGCCAGCGGTAGATGATGTAGGCGGTAATGAACTCGGCTATTTTCGCGTCCATGACCAGCGACATGTTCCGGTTGGGTATATCGAGGAAGAGCGCGAAATCCTTCTCGTCGTCGAAATCCTCCGCGTCAAATTCTCCCGGGCACTGCTGGCGCGTCCACGGGGTAAGGTAGAGCAGCACCTCGGCGCGGGCCTCGAGGAAGAGCTTCCGGACCGGCTCGGGGTAGTCGCCGTCGAGGACGACGCTATCAAACAGCGACGCGCCGTTCTCGTCGCGCGCGAACTTGCCCGCGAGGGCTGTCGTTCTCTCCACGTCGCGGGCGACGTCTTCCTGCCTGAATACAAAGTAGACATTCATTTTATCTCATTTTATTGTTTAGTTCTCTCTTTGAAATCATCGCGTCGACGAAGGAGATAAAGGTCTCCTTCCCGGCTCTCCCGGCAATGACGATGACGTAATAACGGTAGTTGGATCGCGCGGCCATGCCGAGATCCGCGTCCACGGTCCCGGTGATATAGGATCTCCCGGAGATGAACGCGAAGTGCGCGCCGTCATTAGAGCCGTACAGGCCGACGACGAGCTCCCCTCCCGCCGGGTCAAGGAGGCCGCGGGCGATGACGCGCCCGAGCTTCTTCCGATCCGGGATGCTGAAAGATACCGGGCGCGTGATGATGGTAACGTCGTTAAAGGCGTTTCCCTCCCTGGAGAAGTCCTCGAGCGGGATGCTTACCTCTATCTCCCCGTCGTTCCCGACAACTTCCCTGTGGTACCCGATAACCGCCGGGTAGACGTTCTGCACGAAACGCGTTGCCTTCCCGGGCGACCGGTACACTTGCCCGCTGGACATGTCGATGACGTGATGGAAGTCGTACGCGGGGTTAACGATGAAGGCCTCGTTATTGACGGGCTCGTACATGATGGCTTTAGCGCCGGCGGCGAACTCCCGGAACGAGGGGCAATCGGCCGCCGCGACAAGGTTGTCGACCCGCGGGTACGGTTCGAGGATCATGCCGGGCGCGTCGTCGAATAACTGCATCGTTAATTCCGCCGCCCCGGCGGAGTTGATCGACGCTATCCCGCGGTCTGTAATGAAGAGCGTGCCGCCGGGGACTTGCCCGGTAACGGGCGAGATGGCCACCCAGCGGGAGGTAGGCGCGGAGATATTGCTGTACAAGACGCTCCCGTCGCCAACGGCAAGCGTCCACACGCCGTCGGTAGAGAAGACGAATAACGGCCGCGTTCCGTAGTTCCTGTCCGAGACGGACATGACGTTAGAGGACATGGCAATGATCCTGCCGGAGCCGATAGAATAAGATTGCAAGTTGGAATAAGCCATCGGGCTCCTTTCCATCGACACGCGCACGAGGTTGGGGCGGTGTTCCTCTACAACGTCCATTGGCGGCTCGGCGATGACCTCGCGCAAGGTGTTCATCACGGGACACGGCAGGTGCCCGGTTTGCATGTCACCCGAGACGTAATCCCTGCACGCGTAATAGGCCAGGTCGAGAAACGGGTGTTCCAGGAGGTCTCCCTCGTAATACTTGTACCACCTCCCGTCAATGTATTTCCCGATCACGCTAAAGTGTTTGGCTCGCGCGTCGGGGAAGGAGATCAGGCCGGAGAGGAAGACGCTCCCCCCGTTTGCCTTTCGCGCCGCGGACATGACGCGCTTTCTCTCGCCGTCGATCTCGAGTTCGGTCTCGATGTATAGCTCCGTCCACGAGGGGTAGGGGTTGGGGAGCGCGGCGATACCGTTGTAGGTTTGTTGAATATTGTCTATCGCGTAACACGAGGGAGTGAATCCCGCGAACAGCTCGTAATGTATTCCCGCGAGGTGTACCCTGTTGTTATAGGAGAACGAGAGATCGGCGCCGATGCGATTATGCCCGATCACGTCCTCACCCATCTCTTCTTGCTGCACGAGAACGGCGGGCCTGATCGCTTTCGCCACGTCCAAGCCGCGTAGATTCGCGACAAAGCTACTCTTGAACCCCGAGAACTTGTCGGCAAGGTAGAACGTCGACACGTCCTTTATGTCCTCGAGAATGGTGTTGTTGTAGTCCACGCGGATAAACGCCTCGTCGTAATCGTCGTCGTCGGGCCCGTGGTCGAACGTTACCGGGACGAGTGTTGCCATTCCGGCGCTGGAGAGGAAGCCGAGGGGCAACGATATGAACACGTCAATGGATTTTATGACGTCCTCGTGTTCTGCCAGGGCCGACGCGTCGCCGACGAGAGAGACCTCGTAAGGACGCGCGCCAATGCTCCCTCCCTTGACCGACCATTTCCACTGGGTTTTGTCGGGATCCCAATCCTTTTGTATCACGTTCACGCGTACGGGGAAAACGCCCTCGACGGGAGACCCGTACACGGACTCGTCAGAGTATTTCTCCTGCGCCATTTTTATAGACGGGCACACGAGTTGCGGCGGGGAAAAACTCGCCAGCGTGCCGTCGTGTAACCTGAAAGCGTACCTCAACAGGAACGCGTCGTAGAATAACGCCTCTCGCGGGTACCTGTCACTGCATACCCCGGCGACGCGCTCGAGGATCCCGGGAGTGAAGAAGTAATTGTTATCGCTCGTCCACGCTTCCGACTCGTAGCCGGCGTAGTCTTTCAGGTTGACGTATTCCGGCGTTATTTTTTGCGACACGAGGGGATGCAGTTCGGGAAGGGCGGGGAAGGCCTTGGGCGAGCTGTACGACTTTCCCTTCAACAGGGAGTAGTATAGTTCCCTCGCCGTGACGAACAGCAGTATTTTCCCGGATTGTTCGATGGAGACCACGTTATAGGGGACGCCGCCTATTAATGTTTCCGTCCCGTCTTCTATCCTGGCGTTGGTGTACACCCACGCGCCGCTGCTGGTGTTTATTACCCCTATCCATCTCTCGTACC
>JAITJA010000085.1 GCA_031279175.1 Odoribacteraceae bacterium | reverse complement strand
CCGTCCCGCGTCGGGGACGGGCCGCCGCGCCCTCGCGGGAGGCCGTCCCCATTGGGGACGGGTCGCCGCGCCCCCGCGGGAAGGTATCCCCGTTGGGGACGGGTCGCCGCGCCCCCGCGGGAAGGTATCCCCAACGGGGACGAGCTGCCGCGCCCCCGCGGGAGGCTATCCCCATTGGGGACGGGTCGCCGCGCCCCCGCGGGAAGGTATCCCCCTCGGGGACGGCGCGCTCGAGGCCCAGATCACGTCGACTAAAATCGCGTTACCCGTTCTCGTTTTTGTTATTTATTGCCGTTATCACTCGCGCGGCGCGCTCTCCTCTCCCCTTCTCGAGAGAAAAAGCCGTATCTTGGCCGGGTTATCAAAAACGAGTATGACATGAGAAAATGGTCTATTTGCTTTATTGCTGTACTGCTTGCATCCGCGTGTCGTCATGTAAACGACTTGAGCGACGAGGCGCGCGTCGAGCAATTCGCGATCACCTCCTTGCGGCCGGACAAGGCGCGAGCGGGTGAAGTGTCCATCGAACCGGGGAAAATCCGCGTGGGAATCTACCCGGACGAGGGGATCTTCCCCGTCTCCTTCCGCGCGACCGTGAAAAACTCCCCGGGGACGGACGCGGTGCTGCACCTCCCCGACACTTTCCGCTTCGACACGAGCAACGCCGTCGAGACTTTCTACCTGATCGCCGAGAGCGGCGCGCCGCACCCACACGAGGTCTCGCTCCAGGCGCTGCCCACGGGCGCGGACGTCCTCGGGCTCACCGTCGAGGGAGCGACCGCCGCGATCGACCCGTGGAACGCCGCGATACGCCTCTCCGTTGCCCATCTCACCTTCCCGTACGCGATATCGCCACGGGCGTCACTCCCCGACGGGGCCTCGGCAACGGGAATAGACACGATCACTTTCGCGCGTATCGACGAGGTAAAACGATTCCCCGTGACTTCTGCCGACGGCGCGTACTCCCGCGAGTGGAGCTGCTCTATCGAGGGCCCCGTCCAGCTGGTCAACTCCAGTTTCGAGGAATGGAGCACTTCGGGGACGGTCGTGAACATCCTCCCCGCGAAGGTCTGGGGAACGGCCAACAACTACATGGTGCAGGGAACGCTGCCCGTGGAGCACGACGGGGGGAAGGCCGCCGAGATGACTACCAATATCCAAACCGTGCCGCTCTTTAACCACCAGCTGATCGCTGCCGGCACGCTTTACACGGGACACTTCTCCCTGAATCTAAACTTCGAGAACCCGCGTTCGATGACTTACTTCGGCGTTCCCCACGATCAGCGCGTGTCGGCCGTCTCCTTTGACGCGCGCTACATCGCCGGGCCGCGATTGCAGCACTCGGTGAAGGTCGGCTCCAAGTACCAGGTCGAGAATATCGACGGCGTCGACCAGGGAGAGGCATGGGTCGAGATGCTGCACTGGGCCGGGAGCGGCGAGCTGGCCTACCACGGGGTCCCGGTCGACAGCCTGACCGTTCTCGGGCGCGGCAATATCGTGTTCGATGGCGCGGACAAGACGCTCGAGGAGTGGAAAAACGTCACGATGCCCATCCTCTACACCAATGACCTCCTCGCGGCCACGCACCTGGTCATCGTCTTTTCCTCTAGCAAGGAGGGAGACGTCTTCAAGGGGGCAGACGGTAGCAAACTCGCCGTCGATAACGTGATCTTACTTTATTAAAGCGATAAAAACATGAAAAGATATCTATCCCTGATGCTCCTCCTCGCCGGGGGCTTCTCCCTGGCGGCGCGCGAGCGCGTCCCTGCCGACAGTCTCGTGATCGGCGTCCTGTTAGGCGCGGACGCGGGGGGCGCCATCCCCTTCCCGTTCAAGAACCTGCCGGGCACGTATAATCCATATCCCCAACTTAACCTGTCGGTGGGCGGGACGATCGGTATTCCCCTCGACCGCTCGTGGAGCATTGTCTCCGGGCTGGGCTACAAGACCGTCAGCCTGGCCGCGGACGCGCGCGTCACGAACCAGAAGTTCCAGGACAAGGAGCACCTCCAGTATTTCACCGGCACGACCCGCGCCCGTCAGCGTTTCAGCTTCATCGAGCTGCCCCTCTACGCCATGTACCGCTTCAAGAGCGACCGCGATCACCTCCTGCTCGGCGTTTACCACGCCTGGATGACGAGCGGCATTTTCCGCGTCGAGCCGCGCAAGGGCTTCATCGGCAACCAGCCGGATTCGTTCGAGGCAAAGATGGAAGAGGGAATGGAGGAGATGCGCTTCGATGACGCGCTCGACTCGTGGGACGCCGGGCTGCTGGTCGGCTACGAGCGCCGGATACACCCGCGGGCGACGCTCGGCGTTCGCTTCTCGTGGGGATTAAAAGACATCTTCAAGGCGGACAATAAATTTTTTGATTACAGTATGCTACACCTTCGCGGCGGCGTCACGCTGGGGTGCGATCTTTTCCGCGTCCCCCCGCGCGGCGAGCGGCGTTAGGCGTTCTCGCCCGGTGCGTCCGTCCACTTGTAGAGCGTGTCGCCCCGGCGCACCTTCACCCCGGAAGGCATCGAGAAGAGCGCGCCCTTTTCCACCCGTTCCACGGGGCCGGCGTCGAGATGCAGCTCGCTGACGACCATCTCCTCCGCTCCCGTCGTCGGGCCGGTCACCAGCACCCGGTCGCCCACGCGTAGCTCGCCCGACTCCAGCCGGCACTCCGCCACTTCCAGCCGCGTGTAATAATTCGTCACCCGTCCTACCCGCTCTTTCCGCCGCGTCGCCGCCGAACCGTGCACGTCGCTCCACTCCCCCGCGCGCCGGCCAAGGTAATACCCGTCCCAGAACCCGCGATTAAATACCGTCGATAACCGCTGCCGCCACTCTTCCACCCGCGCCGCCGTGTATTCCCCCGCCACCAGCGCCCGCAACGCCTCGTCGTAACACGCGCACGTCACCCGCGTGTACTCCGGCGGTCGCGCGCGTCCCTCGATCTTGAACACGCGCGCGCCCGCCCCCGCCAGCTTGTCCAGGAAACCGATCGCGCAAAGGTCTTTCGGCGACATGATATACGGCCCGTCTACCTCCAACTCCATGCCACTCTCCGCGTCGCGCGCCAAGTAAGCGCGGCGGCACGGTTGCAGGCAACTCCCGCGGTTGGCCGAGGCATTCATCTCGTGCAGGCTCAGGTAGCATTTCCCCGAGAAGGCCATGCACAACGCGCCGTGAACGAACATCTCGACGCGTACCTGCTCGCCTCCCGGCCCGCGGATGTCCTCGTCGACAATCCGGCGATGAATGGCCGCCACCTGCCCCAGGTCAAGCTCCCGGGCGAGCACCACCACGTCGGCGTAACGCGACAGGAAACGCAGCGACTCCGCGTTCGTCACGTTGCACTGCGTGCTGGCGTGAACCTCCATGCCGGCCGCCCGGGCGCGCAGGATAACGGCCATGTCGGAGGCGATGATTGCCGTCACGCCTGCCTCCCGCGCGGCGTCGATGACCTGCTGCACCTGCTCCAGCTCGTCGTCGCGCACGACGGTATTTAACGTCAGGTAGCTCTTCACGCCGCGTTCCCGGCAGGCCCGGGCGATCTCCTTCATGTCGCTAACCGTGAAGTTCGCCGACGAGCGCGACCGCATGTTTAACCCTTCCGCGCCGAAGTAGACCGCGTCTGCCCCCGACTGGAATGCCGCCGCCAGCGACTCTAACGAGCCGACAGGCGCCATGATCTCGAAATCTTCTCTTGTCATGTATTCTTCTTTTACGCGGCAAAAGTAGCGATTTCCCGCTTCCGCCCTCCCGCGCGAGCAAGAGCGCGCCGCGTTCGCCGCGTCCCGCCAAGGTTTTATTTTGAAAACAGGAAAAGCTGGTTATCTTCGCGACCGTTTACTTGAAACATGATAGTGATGAAACCACATTTCTACCCCCTGTTGGTGATCGCGACCTGCGTCACCGCCTTTTTCTTCCACGCTTGTAGCGCGGATGATCGTTCCCACGCTTGCGGCGCGGGAATTGCCGTTTTTTACCCCGAAACGTTCGATAGTGTCGGCCTGCTTCCCTCGCTGGCACTCGTCGCGGAACCCGCGCGCGCCGGCGCTCTCCCCCGCGGCTGGAAGATCAAGCCGCGCTTTAGCGTCGAGGAGGGAAAGAACGTTATCACCATCCCCGTCGGCAAGGAAACCGACCTCTACGGCACGGGGGAAGTCGTCGGGGCGCTGCGACGCAACGGCACTTCCATCACGACGTGGAATCTCGACAACTATGCCTACGCCCTCAATAACGGGAAAAATCTCTACCAGTCGCACCCATGGATCCTCGGCGTGCGGCCCGATGGCTCCGCGTTCGGGATTCTCGTGGACAGCCCATGGCGCCTCGAGATCTCCCTCTCCGACACGGCGCGCGTCACCACCGACGGGCCAGCGCCACGCGTCATCGTTATCGAGCGAGATGACCCGGCAAGCGTCGTCATGACCCTCGGCGAATTGACCGGCAAGATGGAGATGCCCCCGCTCTGGGCCCTCGGTTTCCAGCAAAGCCGCTGGTCGTATTTCCCCGACGCGCGCGTCAAGGAGATCGCCGACGGGTTCAGGAGCAGAAGCATCCCCTGCGACGTGATCTGGATGGATATCGACTACATGGACGGGTTCCGCGTCTTTACCTTCGATCCCGCCCGCTTCCCCGACCCGGGGGCGCTGAATGACTACCTCCACGAACGCGACTTCAAGGCCGTGTACATGATCGATCCCGGGATCAAGAAGGACTCCCTCTACGCGGTCTACAACCAGGGAACGGAGGGCGACCACTGGGTCAAGGACAAGGACGGACGCGCGTTTAACGGCCCCGTCTGGCCCGGCCCGTGCGCCTTCCCCGATTTCACGCGACCGGAAACGCGCGCGTGGTGGAGGGGACTCTACGAGGACTTCCTCGCCACGGGCGTCGATGGCGTGTGGAACGACATGAACGAGCCGGCCGTCTTCCGCGTCGAATCGCACACCATGCCGGAGGATAACCTGCACCGCGGAGGAGGAACGTTACCTCCCGGGCCGCACGCGCGATACCATAACCTCTACGGGCTGCTCATGGTGAAGGCCACGCGCGAGGCCCTCCTGCAATATCGCCCGGACAAGCGCCCCTTCGTCCTCTCCCGCGCCAACTTCATCGGCGGGCAACGATACGCCGCCACCTGGTCGGGGGACAACGTCTCCAGGTGGGAACACCTCAGGGTCTCCATCCCCATGACCCTCTCCCTCGGCCTCTCCGGGCAACCCTTCAGCGGGGCCGATATCGGCGGGTTCGGCGGGAACGCCCGCCCCGACCTCCTCGCGCACTGGATGGCTACCGGCGTTTACTATCCCTTCGCGCGGAATCACAGCTCGCAAAATACCGCCAACCAGGAGCCGTGGGCCCTCGGGGAGGAGGTCGAGAACGTCTCGCGAAGGGCCATCAACCGCCGCTACAGGTTGCTCCCCTACCTCTACACGCTCTTCCGCGAGGCCTCCGTCACGGGGATGCCCATCGCGCGACCGCTCTTCTTCGCCGACCCGCGGGACACTTCCCTGAGGCGGGAAGAACAGGCCTTCCTGCTGGGGCAAGATCTCATGATCGTGCCGCGGTGGGCCAAAAACCCCAAACGACCGCGCGGGGCATGGGAAACAATCACCCCGGAAGATGAAAAGGAGGACGATGGATACCAGCCGCTGCTCGCCATCCGTCCCGGGGCCGTCATCCCCGTCAACAAGGTGATACAGTCCACGGTCGAGTATACCACGGACTCGATCACGCTGCTCGTTAACCCCGCGAGCGACGGGAAGGCTACCGGGCTCCTCTACGACGACGCCGGCGACGGCTTCGGGTACAAGAACGGCGACTTCGCCCTCCATCGATTCTCCGTCTCGCGACACGAGGAGAACAGTTTCAAGCTCGACGTTGAACGCGTCGAGGGAACGAGGGAAACGCGCCGGCACTACCGGGTAGGGCTCGTCGCCGGGGGAAAGATCCACTACTCCCCGTGGTCCACCGACGCGACCCGCTATTTCCCCGTCACCCGCTAAAAGAAAAGAACACCGCGCCATCGCGCCCGGTACAATTACTCACTCGTGTAAAAAAGATACGTGAAAGCATTCCATCACCTTATTACTCTCGCGGGCATCCTCTCGTGGTGCACCGCGGACGGCCTCGCCCAGGACATGAGCGACACCGTCACCCTCCTCCTCGACGAGGTAGTCATCTCCGCCAAAGAAATCGCTCCTCGCGAGCGCGTCCCCGTTGCCATCTCCGCGATCGCCGCCCGCGCGCTCGACAGGGAGGGCACGCGTTCCCTCAAGCAGCTCGCCTCCCGCGTCCCCAACCTCTACATCCCGGACTACGGGTCGAAGCTCAACTCCCCCGTCTATATCCGCGGGATAGGCTCCCGGACGGGCGCGCCGGCAGTAGGACTGTACGTCGACGGCATCCCCTACCTCGACGCCACCTCCTTCGACTTCCACCTCCTCGACGTCGCCTCCATCGAGATCGCCCGGGGGCCGCAAGGAACCATGTACGGGCGAAACGCGATGGCAGGAATCATCAACGTCTCCACCCGCGCGCCCCTCCGCGACGCCGGCACTTCCGCCTCCATCCAGGGAGGAAAATACCGCCACGCGAGCGCGACCGTCTCCAATGCCTCCCGGCTGAACGAGAACGCCGCGCTATCCGCTACCGTCAATTATACCCACCGCGACGGGTACGCGCGCGATCAACGCGACAAGCCCTCCGGCACGCGAGACGACCTCTCCGCGCGCGCTCGCCTCCAGTTGCTACACGGCGCGCTCTCCGACATCCACCTCGCCGCCGAGCGCTCCCGCCAGCAAGGATACCCCTACGGGAAAATCGAAAACGGGAAGATCGCGCGACCCGACCAGGACGAACAAGGTTCATACGCCCGCGACATGTTCGTCGGGGGATACTCTCTCGTCGCCGGCCCCTTCCGCGCCGTCACCGGCTACCAGTTCCTCGGGGACAGGCAGGCCGTCGACCAGGACTTCTCCCCGGAACCACTCTTCTTTGCCACGCAGGAACAACGCCAGCACGCCATCTCGCAAGAAATCATCGCCCGCGGCGCCCGCGGCGACAACTACCGGCAGGTCTCCGGCCTCTTCGCCTTCGCCCAGTGGCTCGACAAGGAGGTCGAGGTATTCTACCGCCCAGCAGACGCCCGCGTCCCGTCCCACCTCCAGCATTTCACCCGAGGCGTCGCCCTCTACCACCAGTCCGCGCTCGACAACTTCCCCTTCTCCGGCCTCTCCCTCTCCGCCGGGATACGCGTCGACCGCGAGGTCGCCCGCCAAACATCCGCCGACACGTCGAACGTCACCCTGCGCTTCCTCGAGCTCCTCCCGAAGGCCGCGATCACCTACTCCAGCGGGGGACAAACACTCTACCTCTCCGTCGCCAAGGGATACAAGACAGGGGGATTCAACGCCACCTTCCGCGACAATGACGAACGCGTCTTCCAACCCGAGACCAGCTGGAACTACGAGGCCGGGTACAAGTTGCACCTCCCCCCGCGCCTCTCCGTCGCCCTCGCGCTCTTCTATATCGACTGGCGAGAGCAGCAAATCGCGCAGATCATCACCCTGCCCGGCGGGACCAGCGGGAGTCTCACGCGAAACGCCGGGCGATCATTCTCGCGCGGGGCGGAGCTCTCCGTCGACTTCATCCCCGCGGAACGCCTCGAGCTGGATCTCGACCTCGGGTATACCGACGCCCGCTTCAAGGATTACCTCTATAACACGAACACCGGAGAGAAACACGACGGGAATCGCGTCCCCCGCGTCCCCGGCTACACCCTCTCCTCCGGCGTCGCCTACCGCGTCCCCGCGAACGCGCGCGCGATCGACGAGATCCTTGTACACGCGCGGTATACCGGGACGGGAAGCATCTTCTGGCAAGAGGATAACCTCGAGAAACAAAAACCATACGCCCTGCTCGACGCCGGCGTCTCGTTTACCCGCCGGAACGTCACCCTCTCCCTCCGCGCCGCCAACATCCTCGACGCGCGATACGCCGTCTACCGCTTCGACATCGAGCAACTACGCGCCGCCTACGCCCAGGAAGGACGACCTTTCACTATCGACGCGGGAATATCCATCCACCTCTAACCCATGACGCGCGACTGCATCATCATCGGGGGCGGGATCAGCGGGATCACCTTCGCCAGCTACCTGCGCGACGCCGGTAAACAACCGCTCGTCATCGAGAAAGAACAACACCCGGGCGGGAGAATACAAACCCGGGGCAACAGCGACGCCCGCGTCGAGCTGGGAGCCCATACCTGCTACAACGGATACACCGCGCTCGTCGACGTCGCCCGCGACGCCGCGCTCGTCGCCCGCCCGCTCGCCCGCCTGCCGTACCTCGTCGACCGCGGCGGAAAGCCCGGAAGCCTCTTCCCGGCGATCCCCCTCCTCTCCCTTTGCCTCAACGCCCACCGCCTCCTCGTTA
>JAITJA010000199.1 GCA_031279175.1 Odoribacteraceae bacterium | reverse complement strand
CGGGGTTCCGGACGGTTTCTCGCGAGCGCGCGGCGACTCGTCCGGGGTTCCGGGTGGCTTCTCGCGAGCGCGCGGCGGCCCGTCCGGGGCGTTCGTTACCTTAATAAATAGGAGAGGAGTGTCATTCTTGCTCGCGCGGGCAGTCGGTCGTGATGCTGCCGGTGAACTCGATGATGGATTTTTGCTTTCTCCCGTCCATCCACACGGTCAGAGGTTCCGCGAAGCGGACGCGTCGCGTGTAGAGGAGCTCCTCGACGACCTCTTGCCTGTCGAGGACGTCGTCGCGGATAAACGCGGAGCTGGACTGGAAGGGGATAGCGAAGTAACCGACGTGCAAGGAGGTCACGTTGTGGAAGAAGTGCGATCCGAGAGAGGCGTCAAGTGGGAAGCCGGGTAGGCCCTGCTCGACGATGACCCGGGCGTTGGCGATGTCTGACCACTGGACGGGGATTCCGGTGAGCGGGTCGCGCGTTCCCCACCGTCCCGGCCCGACGAGCAGGTACTTGGTCTCTTCCTCGACGAGGTGATCGTTGAGTTGCTTGACCTCGGCCGCGATCTCGGTGGTTTTGAGGCGGTCGAACTTATCCGGCATGACGTATACCACGTCCCGTATGTAGTCGATTTTCCCGTTTCCCATTCCCTTGTCGGCGCGGAGCAGGACGCGTTCGGGATCGATATTCACGTTGGCGATGTCGACGTTGTACTCGTGCTTGATGAGTGGTTTGATTTGCAGGAGGTAGAATAGTGGCGTTCCGTCCTCGATGTTTAGCGCGAACTCGATTTCGACGGGTGATCCCATGGCTTGCGCGAAGATGTCAAGTAATACTTGTAGTGTTTTTGCCAGCGGGATTTGCTCGTATAACAGGATCTTGGAGAAGTTGACGACGCGCGTACCCTTGACGTTGAAGTCGTAGACGAAGCGTTCGTTCATGAAGTCGTAGACGGCGGCGCTGTACTCGAGCGTCCCGTCTTCTTCCGCTGCCTTGAGGTCGTAGGAGCGCGTGGCGGCATCCTCTCCCTCGCGATACAGGTCGTGGAAACGTTTCGAGAGATCGATAGCGTAGAAAGATCGCTGTGAGTCGCGGATCATGTCTGGCGTGGAGCCGAGGTGTAGCTTCGGGTATGCCGGCGAGAAGCGGTGAGCTTTTTCTCCCCCGACGACGTGTGTCCCGAGCCCGATGGCCATCACGGCGAAACCGTCTTCGGGACTGATGTGCGAGAAGGGATAGAAGTTGTAGGATTGTGCCACGCCGCTGATGTCTGGGTAGTATCTCCCGTTGTGTTCGTTCCCGACGACTTCTTGTATGATGACGCCCATTTTTTCTTCCTCGATCAGGCTGTCGATGGCCTTGAAATAGGAGCGGGAATTGTCCGTGAATGTAGAGGCGTAGACGAGCTTGATGGCGTCCTCGAGCTCGTTGAGTCGCGTTTCCGCGCTGGGGTGGTTGTTCGGTATCAAGTACGTGGCGTATACCCCGGCGAAAGGCTGGTTGAGTGAGTCCTCGAAGAGCCCGGACGAGCGGACGGCAAGCGGTCGGGTCATGACGCGGATGTATTGGCGGAGTTTCTGCCGGAGCCGCGGTGAGAGGTGTGCCGCCCGGAAGGCCTCGAGTAGCCTGTCGTGTTGCTTGTCCTCGTAGACGACCTCGAAGAGATTGTTTTCCTCGAGGAAGTTGTCGAATTCCTCGACCCCGATGATGGCTGTCTTGGGGATCACGACGCGTGGTCCCGGGATGATTTTCTTGAGGTAGACGTTTTCGATGAAGTGGGAGATGAAGGCAAGGCCCCGGCCCTTTCCACCGAGCGATCCCTTTCCGAGACGGGTGATGTGACGGTTGGAGTTGACGAGGGTAGGGTCGAAGTTGATGATTCTCCCGCGTAGTTTCTTGAGGCGCGAGCTTTCGAAGACGGTGTTGATGAATTCGCGCACCTTCGCGGGGCTGTCGAAATACTCGAAGCTGTATCGCCGTAGTTTTTTGGCGATGTTGATTTCCGCGCGCGCCATGAACCACGCGGAGATGCCGTTTCTCTTGGAGTGGTACTCGATGGATTCGTCGGGGATGGTGAGGAGTTTTTGCTTGAACTCGGCGATGTTAGAGGCCTTGTCGATGGGTTCGCCGAGCTTGTCGCGGAAGATGAAGTCGCCGAACCCGAGACGCTTTTTGATGAATTCCTTGATGTCGAGCGACAGTGTG
This sequence comes from Odoribacteraceae bacterium, assembly GCA_031279175.1. Taxonomy (GTDB): domain Bacteria; phylum Bacteroidota; class Bacteroidia; order Bacteroidales; family Marinifilaceae; genus JAIRKS01. The sequence continues at coordinate 1,565 of JAITJA010000199.1, read as the reverse complement.
AGCGAGTTTTTGTTGATAAAGTCGGCGCCGATTTCCGCGGCGTGCAGGGAGTTGCCTGCCTCCTGGCTCTGGAGTAGACAGGGCACCCGTGGCGCGACGCGCTGCACGTAACGGATGAGTTGCACGCCGGCGTCCTCGGTTTCAAGGCCGTCGCGGGAGTAGCGGACGTCAGAGATCACGCCGAGTAGGTTGTCGGCGTAGTTGTCGATGATCTTTACCGCTTCCTCGAACGTGCTGGTGAGGATGACTCGCGGACGGACGCGCGTTTTGAGTATCAATCCGAGCTCGTCGGTGCTGGTCTCGTCCTTGATGATCTCCTGGGTCTGGGTCATGATCTCGGAATAAAGCAGGGGGAGATAGCGCGAATAGTAGCGTACGGAGTTTTCGACAACAAGGATGACGCGCACGTCGCCGAGACGCGTGTCGGCCTCGAGATTTTCCTTGTCCTCGAGGTAATGTACCATGGCAATGAAGATTTTCGTCGATCCGTTCCACACGAAGAGTCGCTCGATGGAGTCCCTGAATTGATCCTCGATCTGGTGGAAGTAGGCGAGGTCGGCGTTGTTGTTGACGAGCATTAACTGGTGGATGGACGGGTAACGACTCTTGATGTTCTTGCTGATGACGAGCGGCGTCTTTTTGTCAAGCCCCGCCATGATGATGATCAGGTCGAAGTGTTTTGTTTCTAATTCTTTTAACGCGGCCTCCTCGTTTGCCGCCGAGGTGAATCGCGGGGCTGTGAAGAGGTTTAACTGGAGGTACTCGCCAAAGATTTTGTCGGAGAATTGCCCCTCGCGTTCAATGGTGTACGCGTCGTAATAGTTGGCGACAAGAAGAATTTCCTTTATCTTGAATGGCATGAGGCCCTGGAAGATGTCACGGTCGTTTTTCTTGCGCTTGTAGAGTTTGTTGAGATCAATTTTTTCCATGCTCGGGTTGTTATCAGGTTGGTCGCGAAAGTACGGTTTATTTCCTTTTCCCGTGCCCCGCGTTTTTTTTGTCTTCCATGACAAGAGGTAAAAGATTTTCGTACATTTGAGACCATCTTTCACGAATAAATAGTAGCATGATTAAAGACGAAACTATTCTATTGCGCTCCATGGAACCAGAGGACCTGGAGTACCTCTACAAGTGGGAAAATAACATGGATCTGTGGGAAGTAAGCGACACGATTACCCCGTTCTCGCGGTTCACGCTGAAGAAGTATATCGAGAGTTCCCACCTCGATATCTACACGACAAAGCAATTGCGGCTGGTCATCGAATTGATCGAAACGAAAAGGCCCGTCGGGCTGATCGATCTCTACGATTTCGATCCCTATCACCAGCGGGCCGGCCTGGGGATCATGATCCATTCTCACGAGGATCGGAAGATGGGGTACGCGTCTTCGGCTATTCTCTTGATGCTTTCTTACGGTTTCGAAACGCTCGGGCTAAACCAGTTGTATTGTAGCGTGCCCAGTTGTAATATCGCTAGCCTGAGGTTGTTCGAGAAGCTCGGGTTTACGCGTACCGGCTACCGCAAGGAGTGGTTGCGCCGCGGCAAGGAGTGGGAGGATGTCGTGT
>JAITJA010000158.1 GCA_031279175.1 Odoribacteraceae bacterium | reverse complement strand
CGTTGTCGCGGAGACAAAGGGCAAATCGCGTCTCGTTTCCCGTTTTGTCGCGGAGACAAAGCGGCGTTCGCGTCTCGTTTCCCCCGTTGTCACCGCGACAAAGTGCCGTTCAAAAAATTTTTCACCCGTTGTCGCGGTGACAACGCGCCGTTCAAAAACTTTTTCCCCCATTGTCACCGCGACAATGGGCCGGTTGAAAAGTGAACTTCCCTTTCGTCACCGCGTAGGCGCTATAAATTGTTTTTTCAGGCCATTGTCACCGCGACAACGGGCTCGCGAAAACTTTTCAGTGCATTGTCACCGCGACAACGGGCCGATCGGGCGCGAACGAAGCATTGTCACCGCGACAACGGGCAATCTGTCGCGTGAAGTCCCGTCGCGCGCGTGCAATCGCGTCGCCGCGCGAAAGCTTGTAATCGTCGAATCTTTGTTGTAGAATCGCGATACCGGTCGGGCGCGGTTGCCCGGTCGATCACTAAAACATGTAGGCGTGAAAAAGAAAAGTTATTGTATCGTGGCGTTCGCGCTACTCGCGCTGGTGGTAAGTTATTACTGCCTGCCCTATTACGCGCGGCAAGCGTTGCTGCACGGTCACCCGGGTATTGACGACCTGTCGTTGTTCGCTCGCGACACGATCCGTCGCGCGTCGCCGTGCGAGGAGTGGCCCTTGTCAAGTCGTTACAACACCCGCTCGCTCTCCCCGTCTGACGAGGCCTACCTGGACAGGCTCGGCACGGTGGCGTTCCTGGTGATCCGCGGCGACAGCATCCTGCACGAGGAGTACCGCGGGGGCTGGGACGAGTCGATGACCTCGAATCTCTTTTCGGCGACGAAAAGCATTGTCGGGTTGCTCGTCGGCGTCGCGCGCGGGGAGGGGAAGATCCGCTCGCTCGATGACCCGGTGGGGGAGTACCTGCCGGAGTTCCGCGCGGGCCGGAAAGCGCGCGTGACGATTCGACACCTGCTCACGATGAGTAGCGGGCTGAACTGGGACGAGTCTTATTCCTCGCTTTTCTCCCTGACGACGCGCGGGTATTACGGGCGCGATCTCCGCGCGTTGGTGGGTAGCCTGGAGGCGGTGGAGGAGCCGGGCGAGCAATTCTCGTACAAGAGCGGCGACACGCAGTTGCTTTCTTTTATCGTTGAGAGCGCCGTCGGGACGAGCATTGGCGCGTACGCCGGTGAGAAGTTGTGGCAACCGGCAGGGGCGTGCCGCGACGCGTACTGGTTGCTGGACAAGCCGGGGGGCGACGAGAAAGCGTTTTGCTGTTTTCATACCGGCGCGCGGGAGGTGGCCCGTCTCGGTAGCCTGTTGCTGCATGGTGGGGCGTGGCGCGACCGGCAGTTGGTGCCCGCCGACTACATGGCCGAGGCGACGCGCCCGGCCGCCTACCTGCGCGACGAGTTCGGCGGCGAGTCGCTGGATTACTACGGTTTCCAGACATGGATCATGCACTATCGCGGCATGGTGAATCCCTATTTCCGCGGGATGCTGGGCCAGTATATTATCGCTATTCCCTCGCGCGACGCGGTTGTCGTTCGCCTCGGGCGGGAGCGCGAGCGGGAGTACGCGCGGGAGTCGCCTCGCGATCTCTACCGTTACATGGATATGGCGCTGGCGCTCCTGGACGGGGAGGGGGAGGGCTCACTCCCTCCTCGCGTAGAGGTGACGCGCGAGGAGGGTGGCGAGGATGGCGACGACCAGTTGTAGCCCCCCGGCGAGGTTACCGGCGAGGGCGGAGAGTAGCCCCGACGCGATGGCACACGTGCAAATCAAGTAAATGACCGGGCGCGCGCTCATGACTTATCTCGATAGCTCTAACGCGGGCGGGTTGTTGTATATCTTCCATGACTGGAAGGCGTCCAGGATATTCTTTCCGCAGATGAACCCGATCTCCTCGTCGATGACGCTGAAGATGACGTTGTCGAGGATGTAGGGGCCAACTTTTACGCGGTGCACGAGCACGCGGTTGCATCGCGCGATATCGCCGTTGGCCATCTCGTATAGCCCGGGTTCGAGGACGTTTTCCCCGGAGATGATCCCCTCTTCAAAGAGTTCCTGCGCGTAACTCATCGAGATGAAACAGTTCGACGCGCCGGTGTCCATCAGGTAGTACTTGCTCGATTTCCCCAGCGTGATCTTGATCTTGAACATCTCGTCGAAGCGGGACAGGGACACGCGGGCGCTGGCAGGGCCTTCTACCTGGACGCGGGACGCTCTGGTGGCGCACTCCAGGGAGATCTCGGAGAAGAACTCGACGTGCATGGGGTCGTTTTCGTCCATGATCTTGGTGAGGAACTCTATCGCGAAAACCATGATGGCGTCTTCCGAGGGGACTTTGACGTGGTTCTTTTTCATCGAGCGAACGATGAAACGCGCGGCCGTCTTGCTGTAGCACTCGGCAGTGATTCCCTCGGAGAGCTCTTGCACGTCCATCATGCTACATATGAGCGCGCAGGATTGTCTTAATGTTTCTTCTAATTCTTTCCATTCTTTGTCGGCTACTTGCGCGGACGTTTCCAGCGCGGGAGCGAGCAGCATGATCGCGAACAGGGCGCTCGTCAAGGCGCGTTTCACGATGCGGGCGGCGTTTGCCGCGAGTCTGTAAGTGTCGTGTGTTTTCATGTGGAGTCTTGTTTAATGATTATTAGAGTTGGATCATGAAGCTGGTGAAGGTCATGGTCGCGATGAGTAGTAGCATCCATCTCGCGTGGTAGCGCGTGGCGCTGTCGTACTTGTATACGGTCTCGTTGTTGAGCACTCTCTTCGTGTAAAGGTAGTCGAGGGCGATGAACAGTCCGATGATTCCCACCAGCACGGAGAAGATGTAGCCGGCGGTGACGTGTTTCCCGCGTTGTCCCGCCCGGACGCGAGCCTCGTACTGTTCTCTCTCCCGCCTGGCGTCGATCTCGAGGAGATCGGCGATGGTCATGTAGTGTATACCCCGCGTCTTCTGGTCGCTTTCCCTCTTTTTGGGGATGCACTGGTTGGAGAGGAACGCGTCGAGCAAGGAGATTTTCCTCGCGCGCAGCTCTTCCTCGAGCAGCGCGATGTATTCCCGGGTGTATCCCTCTTGCTCCATGTAGTTCTTTAATAAAGCTTCGTCGTCGAGCTCGCTGACGCGGGCCTTGTAAATCTCTTGTAGTTGATTTGTTTCCATGATGTAGTATTTAGAGGTTACTACGGCGAAGGTAGGGCATGGAGACGGGGGGAGGAACGTTTTTAACCCCTGACCGCGGGCGTCGCGTGAAACCGGTAGAAACCAGTCGCGTTCGCGTCCCGGCGCGTTTGTTCGGTAGGAGAATCCCTACCGCTGCCGGGTGGGGATCTCGACCGGAAACCGATTAAATGGAGAGTAACCCCTTCCTGAAGGCAGCGGCGACGATGTATCTTCTCTTGTTTGTTATTCTGCCGAACTGTTCGACGATCTTCTTTTGTCGCTTTTCTACCATCTTCGCGTGCTTCGCGTAATACGCGTGCCTCGGGTGGTTGGGCGTGGCTAACACCTCGAGGATTTCCAGGTCTGTTTCGTCGAGATTCATCAGCATGGCCCTTTCAAGTCGCTCTTCTTTGCTGACTTTTTGCTTGAACAGCAGGGCTGTTTTTTGTATTGTCTCGATTTTCTCGAGCATGGACTCGATCTCCCCGTTGGAGATCTCTCCCGCGCGTAGTTTGTCGATATCGCGGATGATCTCTTTTCGCTCCTTGACGAGCGTCAGGGAGTGTTTGGGGATCGCGATTGCCTCGAAGTCGCGCTTGACGCCCTCCATGAAGCGTTGAATGGCCGGCGCGGCGCGGCGTTCTTCCTCGAGGTGGCGATGGAGTTGTTGCATCTCCTGCTCCAGTTGTCGCGTCTCTTCCAGCGAGATGGCGTTCTCGTGCGTCTCTTGCTCGAGCCGGTACATCGCGTTGGAGAGGTGATCCGTGGCGCGCGGTGGGATCGCCCCGCGCAGTCGCCGCGCGATCTCCCCGGAGATCTTGGCGGCGCGGTGTTGTAACTCCTCCCGCGTCTGCTTGTCGGGCACTTGCTTCTCGATGATCCCGAGCGTCCGGCTGGTTCTACGGGCAAAGTCGCGTAATCGCCGCCGCTGCGTCCGCTGGTCCCATGCCACGCTCACCGCGAGCAGTAGCACGCATAGCGCCGATAGTAACCCGGCCAGGCGCCCTCCCCGCGTTATCGTCTCCGGCGCTTCCACCGGCAGGTGCGAGAGTTGCTTCCCGTCATGGAGATACATCCCCGAGCGCGTGCCGATGAGTAATAACGAGGCGTCGAGGAAGGCCAGCGAGGCGTTGCCCAGCGTGACGTCGCGGTACGAGAGCGCCGTCGGCTCGTGGCGCGATAACGACCGCGTGCGCGCGAAGCCGTGGTAGCCCATCACTACCGCTCCCCGCTCGCCCGCCGACGCGATCGCGCGGATCTCTTTGCCACCGGCGCGCGTGGCCTCCACGCGTCCCGGACCCTCGTACCGGTATAGGCGATCCGACGCGTGCAGGTAGAGACGGCCCTCTTCCTCGATCAACCCGCGGATGTTCCCGGGAGGATAGTCGCCACCGAGTAGCGTGTCAACCGTCCCGTCCGCGTTGATGGCGAAGAGTCCCTTGTTCAGCGTCCCGACGAGTAGTCGTCCCTCGAACGTTAGCAGGGCGGTCGCGTATAGATCATCGTCTTCAAGGAAACCCGCCGGGTGCATCCTGTCGTCCTTCCCCGGGTGCATCGCGCGCAACCCGAGGCGCGTCCCGACGTAGAGCGTCGTGTCGTTCGCGAAGAAGAAACACCGGATGTCGTCCCTCGACTCTCCCGGCGCGTTCACGGGAAATCTTCCCGCCAGGCGGCACGCTGCCGCGTCAACCCGGAAGAGTATCTTGTCCGTTGCTACCCAGAAGTCGTTGCCTCGCACCTCGCCTTGTATCACGTTGTCGCGGATTTCCAGGCCGTCGACCTTTCCCCGTACTCGCACCAGGGAATGTCCTTTATTATAGGAGTACAACGTGTAGTCGCCACCCAGCGCGTAGGCGATTTTCCCGTCGCGCGTTGCACCCGCGGCCAGGATGTTTCCCCGCTCCCCGTCGGTGTTCTGGCGCGCGGGGAAAGCGAGCAGCCGGTTCTCGCTGGTCAGGTAGACGAAGTTCTTGCTTGCCCGCGCGACTTGCTTGCCGGAGACGTTCACCCCGCCGGGGATGACGCGCGTTACCGTGGCACTGCCGTCTGCCGGCCGGTACGCGATCCTGTCGTTGCCAATGGCCCACGCCGCGCCCTCGGCGTCTTTCACGAACGCGTACACGGCAAAGCCCGGTTCCCATATTTTTTCGGCGCGCCGCTCTCCCGCGCGGAGTACCCAGACGCCGGAGTCGCGCGCGGCGATATATACCCGCTCTTCTTCCGGGAAAATGTCCGTGATCACGTTGCCCGGTAGTAGCGTGTTCCATGTTTCGTACTCGCCGTTCGCCGCGCGTCCTCCCCGCGACAGGCCGGATCCGGAGGCCATGTATACCTCGCCGCCGGAGCACGCTACCTTGTTGAACGGGAGGTAGGCGATGCTGGAGGTGCTCCCGGCGTAGGGACGCGGCGCGTCGTCGCCCGGCGACAGGAGGTAGCAGCCGTTCGACGTGCCGAGCACGAAGTCGCCACCCCGCTCGTCCCGCGCGATGCTGTACACGCCGTAGTGCGTGCCCTTGCCCTCGATGGGATAGCTTTTCTCGACGCGCCACTGCCCGAGGCTGTCCGCGCGGACGAGCTTTAGTCCCTCGTCTCTCATGCCGACAAGTAGTGCACCGTCCCCGGTCTCTCGCACGTCGTACACTCTATTGTACCCGGCGCTGAACGCGATTTGTTCGTCCGCGCGCGTGTTCTTGATGACGACGTTCCCGTTCTCGAAGCCGAGGTACAGGATGCTGTCCCCGGCGATGGATAGGCCGACGCTCGTTACCGGGACTTGAAAGGCAGTGCTGGCGTGGTATAACGGTGATCGCGCGCCGCGCTCGTCGCGCGTTTCGCGACATGCCGCGCAGGTTGCCGCGACGAGAAGAAGTAGTAAACACGGTTTCATATCGTTCATGTGTGACGTGGTCACGCGAGTATAGGAAAAATCCTCCGGATTGACAAGGGAGGGTCACGGTTCGTCGCGGTACTTGCAGCAGGCGGGCAGCGCGTTGTAGACCTCGTCGTCGGCCTTGAAGCGCCCGGCGTCGTGACCGGCAGCAGCGAGCGCGGCGGCGATCGCGTCAAGGGTGGCGGACCGCGGGGCAAGGCGTAGCGCGAGCGAGCGCGTCTGGCTGTCCCACGAGGCGGCGCGCACGCCGGTCATGCCGAGGGCGATCTCCTCGACGCGCTCGCGGCACATCTCGCATAGTCCTTGCACGGGCAGGGTCTCCTCGCGCGCGTCGTCGTCGGGCGCGTCGTTCATCATGCTCCGTTTCCCCTCGAGTTGGGCGCTCGCGTCGATGGCGAACGCGCCGCGCGCGACGATTTGTTCGCCGACGCGGAGACCGGACAAGACAACGTAAGCGTCGCCAAGCGAGGGGCCGAGTTCCACGTCGCGGGGGATGAAGCGCGTCGGGTCGTTGTCGTCGGGTCGCGTGTAGACGAGCGATCGCCGTCCCGTCCAGAGCACGGCGGAGGCGGGGATGATGACTTGCCGCGCGGTAGCTCCCCGTGCAGTAGCCCTGACGGTGGCCCGCGCGTACATGCCGGGGGCCAGTTCCCCGTCGGGGTTCGGGGTCTCGACGCGTGCCGCGACGACGCGCGTGTTCTCGTCCACGCCGGGTTCTACTAACGCGATTTTCCCGCTGAAGCGTTTCCCGGGGAGTGCCGGCAGCGCGTACTCGACGGTCGCGCCGACATGCAGGTAGGGGAGATCCTCCTCGTAGGCGTTGAAGACAGCCCAGACGCGCGAGAGGTCGGCGACTTCAAAGAGGAGGCTGCCGGGCGCGACGTAATCACCCTCGTTGACGCGCCGGGCGGTGATGATCCCCTCGACGTCTGCCAGCATCTCGACGTCTGGTGAGGCGACGCCGGATTGTTCGGTCTCGCGGATCTGCGCGTCGGAGAGTTTCCACAGCCGGAGCTTTTCCCGCGCGGCCTCGAGGATCGCGGGGTCTGTTCCCTCTCTCGCTGCTTCGATTAATTCTTGTCGCGCGTTGAGCAGGTCGGGGGAAGTGAGGCGGGCGACAGGGTCTCCTCGCCGGACGCGCTCGCCGGGGGAGTGGACGAGGAGCTTCTCGACGCGGCCTTTCACGTGAGCGACTTGCGCGCGGGCAAGACGTTCATCGCGACGGATAACGCCGTGCAACGACAGTTCCTTGACGGGGATGCCGTCACTGACGCGCGTCACGCGTACGTCAGCCAGTGCCAGGGCGGAGGGGGAGAGGCGCGTGGCGACGGGGTGATCGTCCGCGCTCTCGCTCTCGCTCTCGACGGGCACGAGATCCATGCCGCAGAGGGGGCAGGTCCCGGGCGCGTCTTGCCGGACGTTCGGGTGCATGGAGCAGGTCCACGCGCGCGCGAGTACCGCGTCAGGTGTAACCGCGGGCGGCGCGGGGGAGGAGACAAAGAATAGTCGCCCGGCAACGAGGCCGATGACGAGGAAGAGTAGTTGGAGCGCGTGTTTCTTGATGGTTTCTTTTTTCATGACGGGTGTTGTTACGGGTTACTGTTCGCGTGGCGGGGGGATGAGTTGTAGCGCTGCCGCTGCTGCCGCGTTATACTCGATGATGGCGGCGGCCTCGTCGAGGCGATAGCCGGAGAGTTGTCGTTGCACTTGGAGCGCGTCGTCGAGCGCGCCGTTACCGGAGGCGAGCGCGCGCAGGGATAGCTCGCGGGCGGCTCGCGCGAGTTCTGTTCGTTTCCTGGCGAGCGCGATTTTTCGCGTTGCCTCGTCGAGCGCGCGCCGGTGGCGGTATAGTTCGGCCTCGAGCCGTCGGTAGGCGTCGCGATATCGCTCGTCGCTTGCCCGTTGCAGTTGCTCGCCTTGCTCGCGGGCAGCCCTGTACTTGCCCCGCGAGACGGGTATCGTGATCGAGAACATGGGCATGATCATTCCCGCGTTCCCGTTCATCTCCATCTCCCCGTCGCGCGGCCGCGTCAGCATGTATTGCGCGCCGACGCCGAACATCGGGTAGCCCATCTTCCTTGCCATGTCGGTGCGCGCACCGGCGGCAAGTCTCTCCTCGCGGATCATCGCGAGCGCGGGGTTGCGCTCGACGAGTAGCCGCGCGATCTCTCCCGCGTCGAACGCGACGGCGAGCAGCGGGCAGGAATCCGGGATCACTACCTCGTGCCACGGCTCCCGGTCGAGCAGCGCGTTAAAGGTAGCCTTCCCCGCGGCGAGTTCCGAGAGGATCGCCCCGGCCTCGCTCTCCAACCCCGCGCGTTCTGCTTGCAGGCGGAGCACGTTTGCCAGGCCCGCGCCGCTGCCGGACATGCCGTTGTCGTTCATCGCGGACATGCTTCCCGCGTCGCTTTTCCCTGCTGGCATGTTTGTCGTCATGCCTGTCATGCCTGACGCGGCGGCGGGCGTCGCGGCGGTCATGCTCTTCGCGTCTCTCTTCTCGTTTGTATAGGTGGCGGTGGTGGTGGTCCCGGCAGCGAACCGTCGCGCGGCGAGGCGTTCGAGTTGCTCGAGTAGTTGCAGTTGTTCCTCGTTGGCGAGCCACCGCCGGCGCGCGAGGCAGAGGTCATACCACCGGGCGGCAACCTCGGCGCGCAACGCGTCGACGCGCTCCCGGTATTGCTCGCGCGCCATCCGCGCCATGTGTTCGGACTCGTCGCGGGCAGCGGCACGCGTGCCGAACCAGGGGAACATCTGCATGAGTTGGAAGCGCGCGATCTCTCGCTCGCCCGCGTATTCCAGCGGTCGCGGGAAGATGCCTATCTCGAGTGTCGGGTCGTCGAACGCGCCAGCACTCTTCGCGGCCTTGCTCGCGGCCATGTAGTCGTGGTACGCGGCTTTCACGCCCGGGTTGTCCCGCAGCGCGACGCGCGTGTAATGTTGTAGTGAGTCGCTCTCTTGCCCGACGACCGCGCCGCCGGCAAACGCGAGGAGTAAACTAAAGAGATACCTGTTCATTGCTTGTTCGTGTTTTAAAGTGAATATGACCGGGGGAGCGACGACGCGCGTTGCTGTTACCTGCCTGGGTTTTCACGGCGCGATCTCGCTTGATGTTAAAGTAGTCCTCCCGGCTACCCGTCGTTCCCTCCACCAGCACTGGAGCACGGGGACGACGAACATGGTCATGGACTGGATGAGCATCCCGCCAAAGGTGGGGATGGCCATCGGTATCATAACGTCAGAGCCTTTGCCCGTGGAGGTGAGGACGGGGAGGAGGGCGATAAGGGTCGTGGCGGTGGTCATGGCCGCCGGCCGGACGCGCTTTAGCCCGGCGACGATGACGGCCTCGCGGATTTCGTCGCGCGTGGCGGGGGCGCGCGCCAGGAAGGTGTCGTGGATGTATGATCCCATGAGCACGCCGTCGTCAGTGGCAATGCCGAAGAGGGCGATGAATCCTACCCAGACGGCGATGCTCAGGTTGACGGGGTGTACCTGGAAGATGTCCCGCGCGTTCATCCCGCCGAACGTGAAGTCCATGAACCACGGCTCGCCGTATAACCACAACAGGATGAAGCCACCGGCAAAGGCGACGAACACGCCGGAGAAGTGAATCAACGAGGCCGTCAACGAGCGGAAACGGAAGTAAAGGACGAGGAAGATCGCTAGCAGGCTCAACGGGATGACGATCTGGAGACGACGGGAGGCGCGTAGCTGTTGCTCGTGGTTTCCGGCAAGAACCCCGGAGACGCCGGCGGGGAGTTGTAGCGCTCCCGAGCGGGTTTTCTCGCGGAGGGCGTCGTTGACGCGGCGCGCGATCTCGACCTCGGCGACGCCTTCTTCCTTGTCGAAGATGACGTAGCCGACGAGGAACGTGTTTTCGCTCTGGATCATTTGCGCGGCCCGCGCGTAGGCGATCTCCGCGATCTCGCCCAGCGGCACGCGCGCGCCGGAGGGGGTCGGGACGAGTACGCGCGCCAGTGCTTCCGGGTTGTCGCGTTCCTCGCGCGGGTAGCGTACCCGCACGGCATGGCGTTCCCTGCCCTCGACGGTCGTGGCGAGGGTCATCCCACCGATGGCCGTCTCGATGATCTCTTGCGCGTCGGCGACGCGTAGGCCGTGGCGAGCCATGACCGGACGGTCGAGCCGGATCTCGATGGAGGGCGCGCCGATCGCCCGGTCGTAGAACACGGTGGCGGGGATAACGCCCGGCACTTCTTTTAACGCTGCCTCGATGGCTTTCCCCCCTTGCTCGATCGACTCGAGGTCTGGCCCCGTTACTTTTATTCCCATCGGCGCGCGCATCCCCGTGGAGAGCATTACCAGACGCGCCTCTATCGGTTGTAGGCGGGGCGAGGAGGTGAGACCGGGTAGGCGCGTCACCCGCGCGATCTCTTGCCAGATGTCGTCGACGCGCTTGATTTCCGGTCGCCATTGCCGGAAGTACTCCCCGCCGCGGTCCGCGATGAGGCTGTCGACGGGCACAAGACGGAAGCCGTCGCGCGCCGCGTCGTACGTCGAGCCGTCCGCGAGCAGGAAAGCGCCGTCGTCGACCCGGAAGCGCTGTCGTCGCCCGTCGCTGTCGAGGATGTACTCCGGGCGGTAGTTGACGGTGTTCTCGAACATCTGCACCGGCGCCGGGTCGAGTGCCGACGCGACGCGTCCCCACTTGCCAACGGTTAGCTCTACCTCCGGTATGGCCGCGACGCGACGGTCCAGCTCGCCAATCAACAGGAGGTTTTGCTCCACGCCGGTGTGCGGCATACTCGAGGGCATGAGCAGGAATGATCCCTCGTCGAGGCTCGGCATGAACTCTTCGCCCATGCCGGGGAAGCGACGCGCGACGGATTGCCAGGCGACGGTGCCGCGAATGTCGAGGCCAAGCGCTCCGGCCCCCGTCGCGACAATGCCGAAGACGCGGTCGAAGCCTAACCAGATTGTCGCGCCGAGGAGTAGCGCGAACGCGGGGATGGTCATGAATTTCCACCGGTGCGATAAGCACCAGCGCAGTAATCGCTCGTAGTACGCGACCAGCGCCCAGAGTATCCCCAGGATACTACCGGCGCACGCGACAACGAAGCAGAAGTTGAGCCATAAGCCGGCAGCGCTCCCCACCGGTAACCAGGCGCGCGTCAGGTAGTAGAGGGCCGTCAGTAACGCGATTCCCGTGGAGACGCGCCCGCGCCCGCGCCACGATAGCAGGTTGTTGACGCCAAGTGCCGTGATCGCCCACGCGCCCGCGTCGCCCGAGAGGAGGAAGAGCACCGCGCCCCCGGCTACTAGCGCGCCGTTGCCCAGGAGACGTACCGCACGCGCGCGGATGTTGAATGACAGGATGTAGTAGGCAATCGTCGGCAGGATCGCGAAGCCAAGCAGGAATGCCGAGAGTAACGCGAAGGTTTTCGTGAAGGCCAGCGGGTGGAAGAGTTTTCCCTCCCGCGCCTGCATAGCGAATACCGGCAGGAAGCTGATGACGGTCGTGAGCATTCCCGTGGCTAGCGCGCCCCCGACTTCCTTTACTCCCGCGCGGATGGTCTCCGCGAGCGGTTCGCCGGCGCGTTCTTGCCGGTGACGGAGGATGCTCTCCACGACGACGACGCCCACGTCTACCATGACCCCAATGGCAATGGCAATGCCGGAGAGGGCCACGACGTTCGCGTCCACGCCGGAGTAGCGCATGATGATGAAGGTGGAAAGTACCGCTACCGGTAGTATGCTCGAGATGATTAACGAGGCGCGCAGGTGGAATACCATCACGAGTACCACGATGATGCAAATCAGGATCTCGTGCGAGAGCGCGGTCTCGAGCGTGCCGATCGTTTCGCGGATCAACCCCGAGCGGTCGTAGAAGGGGACGATCGCGACGCGCGAGACTGTCCCGTCGTCTAGCACGCGGGAGGGCATCCCGGCGGCGATCTCCTCGATTTTTCGCTTCACGTTGTCGATGACCTCGAGGGGGTTCGACCCGTGACGGGCCACGACCACGCCACCTACCGCCTCCGCGCCTTCCTTGTCCAGGCCGCCGCGCCGGGGGGCCGGGCCCTCGGTGATGAATGCCACGTCGCGAAGGAGTACCGGCGCGCCGTCTCGAGCCGACACGACGCTTTCTTCCAGGTCGCGCGCGCTCTTGATGTAACCGACGCCCCGCGCGAGGTATTCCACGCGGTTGATTTCTACCGTGCCCGCGCTCACGTCGAGGTTGCTTCCCCGCGCGGCCGCCATCGCGTCCATCAACGATAGTCCCCGCGCCTCCAGTTGCCCGGGGTCGACCTCTACCTGGTATTCCTTGACGAATCCTCCGATGGAAGCAACTTCCGCCACGCCACCGGCAGCGGCAAGGGCGGGTTTCACGTGGAAGTCTTGCAGGGCGCGCAGCTCTCCCGCGTCCCAGCCACCGGCCGGAGTGCCGTCGGGCGAGCGCCCCTCGAGCGTGTACCAGAATACTTGCCCGAGTGCCGTCGCGTCAGGGCCTAATGTCGGCTGCACGCCCGCGGGGAGCGTCCCCGGCGGTAACGAGGCGAGCTTTTCCAGTACGCGTGCGCGACTCCAGTAGAATTCAATGTCGTCCTCGAAGATGACGTGAATGAAGGACATCCCGAACATTGACGTGCCGCGGATGGTCTTTACTCCGGGAACGCCAAGCAGGGAGGCGCTGAGCGGGTAGGTTACTTGATCTTGAACGTCGACGGGGGAACGCCCCATCCATTCCGTGGCAACGATCTGTTGGTTTTCGCCGATGTCGGGGATCGCGTCTACCGGAACCGGGTCGCGCGGGAGTATACCCGGGACGCGGTTGAAGGGCGACGCGGAGAGTCCCCACGCCGCGATGATCGCGAGTAATAGCACGGCAACGAGTCTGTTGTCGAGAAAATAGTTGATAGTCTTGTCGAGCATGGTGTTGTTTTTTACGCGATGAATGACCGGGAACGTCTCTCTGGCCGCGCGAGGGGATGTTGCGCGACCGGGATGTCGCGGGGTCAGACGCGCGCGACGCTTATCAGCGTGAGGAGGTCTGTCGACGGGGGATGTTTCCCGGTAGGCGCGCTGACGCGGGGATGGATGCGCGCGAACGTGCAGGGCGTCGCGTCGTGCGCGGGACGCGTGGCGAGGAATGTTACCGGCGCGCGCGGGGCGTCGAGAGCGCGTTTTTGCCCGTCGTCTGTTTTAATTTCGGCCACGCGCGTGATACAGCATCTCGCCCCCGGGTCTTCCACGTTGTCGCCTTGCCCTCGTTCGTCTTCCATTTCTCCCGGGCAGCACCCGGCCGCTATCTCTTCTCCCGCGAGACCGACAGCGTGAATCCTCCCCCCGCAGTAGTGTACGGCAATCGTCGGACGAATCGCCGTCACCGGCAGAACCAGTAATAATAGTATGGAAATAACCCGTTTCATATCTCTCGCGAAGATAGAATAAAATCCCGCGACAAAAATACTATCTCTATCACGGGGACGTCCCTTTCTTGTTCCCGGTTTCTGGCACGGTTAACGTGAGCGTGATATGGGCTGATGGGGAGTTGTCCTGGGTAGGAGCGTTGTTACTTACAAAAAAAATCACCGGGGAACGGTGATTTTTTTTCGGGAGAGCCTCTCGCGGGCGTGGTGATCCGGCGCGGTTGTTTACCTGTTTTTACCTGGCGAGGAGGTCGACGTGTTTCACGATCAGCTCACCGAAGAGGGTGTTCGCCCAGGCAAACCAGCGACGGGTAAACTTGGTGGGGTCGTCCTTGTGAAAGGATTCGTGCATGAAACCGGTGTTGGCGTCCGTGTCGCGGAGGACGCGGATGGCGCGGGTAATCTCGTCGTTGTCATTACTTGTCATGGCGCGCGCGATGATACTCATGGGCCATATCATGTCGTACCCGATGTGCGGGCCACCGATTCCCTCGGCGACTTTCCCCCGGAAGAAGTAAGGGTTTTCCGTGCTCCATACCAGTTCGCGGGTGTTTCGGTAGACGGGATCGCCTGGCTCCACGGCCCCGAGATAAGGGAGGGAGAGGAGACTGGGGATGTTGGCGTCGTCGGTGAAATAGGCGTTCCCGAAGCCGTCGACCTCGTAGGCATAGACCTTTCCCCGGGTGGGGTGATTGACGACAGCATGTTGCTTGATAGCGGATAGCACCTCGTCGGCCAGCTCGTTGCACTGGTTAGCGAGGTGCGCGTCACGGGTGACACTCCTGGAGATCTCGGCGATTTGCCGGAGGGAGGTGACGGCGAAGAGATTGGAAGGGACGAGGAAGCCGAAGGTAGTGGCATCGTCGGAGGGTCGGAAGGCGGAGACGATCAGCCCGACAGGATTAACGGGGTGGCCGTAGCCGTCGTTACAGGTAGTGTCGAGTTGCCTTTCGGTCCTTCGCATGAAAGAGTACGGGCCGCGGCCCTCTTTTCGTTGTTGTTCCCTGAAGGTTTGCAGGGTGAGTCGCGCGGCCTCCTGCCATTTCGCGTCGAAGACGCTAGTATCCCCGGTGATTTTCCAGTAGTTATAGGCGAGGCGCGCGGGATAGCAGAGCGAGTCGATTTCCCACTTGCGCTCGTGTATACATGGTTTCATGCGAGTGATATCCGAGGCCCACTCGCTGGTTGTTTCTTCTCGCGTGAAGCTATTTGCATAGGGATCGATGAGGATGCAGCGCGTTTGGCGGTTGATCACGCCGGCGACGAGCAGGCGCAATTGTTCGTCCCGCGTGCAGAGGGGCAAGTACGGCCAGACTTGCGCGGCGGAGTCTCGTAACCACATGGCGTTGATGTCCCCCGTGATCACGAACGTGTCCGGTCTCCCGTCTTCCACGCGGAAATCGACGGTAGTATCCAGGGTATTCGGGAAGCAGTTCTCGAACATCCATGCGAGTTTCTGGTCCTTTATTCTTGCCTTGGTTTTCACGATCAGCTCCTCCACGGCGCGCGAGGTAAACTTGCGGTCGGGCAGTGGCGGTCGTTTACTCTCGTACGTTCCCGTGCTGGCCATCACGTGTTTCAGGGGAGTCGCGTTCATGGCGGTGGCGGCCAGGAGCAGCCCGCTTTTTTTCAAGAAATCCCTTCGGGTAGTCATGGTAATTCTTCTTTTATTCCCTCGATTTGCTCGACGTTCAGGTCGCTTTCATTACTATTCGCGCCGATATCATAGTGCGGGAGTGGATTCTTCAGCAGTTGTAGATTTCGTTTCCGGTGGTTATACACGTCCGTGGCGAGGTAGAGCGCGTTCCTGATTCCCTGTTCGTTGGCGACGCCTTGTCCGACGACCTCCCATCCTGGCGAGTCGAGCGAGAAGGCGCATACTCCCGGGATACCGGTGACGTACGCGGCCCCGGAGCCCTCTGATAACAAGTAGAAAGGGATTGCCCCCTGGTCATGGTACATGGCTAACACGGCGTCGAACTTCTCGTGTGCGCGATCGGAAAAGAAGCGGTCGGCGAGGAAGGGCCCGACGGCCATGATCCCGTTTTGCCGCGCGCGCTCGATAGCCGGGATGATGATATTCCGTTCCTCCTCGCCTGTCTCCCCGGGTATTGGGTTGATGGCCAGCACGGCGATCTTTGGTTTAGCGATCGTGAAGTCGATTTTCAGGCTACTGTTCAGCATTTGCAACTTTCTCTCGAGGGATTTTATCGTGACGCGTTGAGCCACCTCCTCCAGTCGCGTATTTTCCGTGGCGAAAGCGATTTTCACGTGCTCGTTGACCAGGATCGTCATGATTTCCGGCACGTTGTAGCATTTGGCGAGATAGTCGGGGAAATGCCTGGTACCGGTTCGCGCGAAGCTATCGTCTCCTTGTGGCGCCATGATGACGACATCTATCTCGTTCTTGTCGAGGTGTTGTAGTGCCCGGTTCAGCGCGATAGTTGCCGCGTCAGCTGATTCCGCGGTTTCCTTTCCGATTTCCACCTTGATATCGTCGTCGACGCAATGGATAATATTCGCTCGTTTGGTGTTAGCTTCTCCCGGGGTATTGATCGTGTTCAGGCTGGCGCTTTCCAGGTTCAACACCTTGCGGTAGTAGGCCGCGATCTTCGGTGATCCGTAGAGCACCGGCGTGCACACCTCGCAGATACGGTTCTCGGCGAACAATTTAATGATTAGCTCGTACGATACGCTATTCACGTCCCCGTGCGTGATGCCTACTTTTAGTCTATGTTCCATCTCACAAAGTCATTGGTTACTTTTGATGAAAAAAACGCGAGTGATACAGTAGTATCGCTCGCATTTCCATTATCCTCTTCTTTCGGGGCGCGGTCGGTGGTGGTGTTCGCCTCTTCCCTCGCCTTCTTGTCTTTCCGGCTTTGGCAGCAGCACCTTGCGCGATAGCTTGTACTTGCCCGTCTTGGGGTCGATATCGATCAGTTTCACCGTGATCTTCTCACCTTCCTTCAGCGCGTCTTCCACTTTCTCCAGGCGTCTGTGTTCGATCTCGGAGATATGCAGTAGCCCGTCCTTTCCCGGCACGAACTCGACGAAAGCGCCGAAAGAGGTAATACTCTTCACCACGCCCTCGTAGATCTCTCCCACTTCCGGTTTGGCGGCGATGGCCCTTACCCGTCCGACGGCGATAGCTATTGATTCCGCGTTACTTGCCGAGATAGTCACGATGCCCACGTTCCCCTCTTCCTCGATAACGATGACGGCGCCGGACTTCTCCTGGATATCCTGGATAATCTTTCCCCCGGGGCCGATAATCGCGCCGATCTGATCCTTGTCCACTGTCAGCGTCACCATGCGCGGCGCGTGAGGTTTCAGGTCTGGGCGTGGTGCGGGCAAGGTCTCCGTGATAATATTCATGATATGCAGTCGTCCTTGCCTGGCTTGTTCCAGTGCTTTCTCAAGGATCTCGTAGGGAAGCCCGTCGACCTTGATATCCATTTGCGTGGCCGTGATCCCGTCGACGGTACCGGTGACCTTGAAGTCCATGTCACCGAGGTGATCCTCGTCGCCCAGGATATCCGACAGCACGGCATACTTGGCGCATCCCTTGTCCGTGATCAGTCCCATCGCGATGCCCGCGACCGGTTTCGTGATCGGGATACCGGCGTCCATCAACGCCAGCGTGCCGGAGCAGACCGTTGCCATGGAGGATGAGCCGTTTGACTCGAGGATATCCGACACGATGCGCACCGTGTAGGGGTAATCTTTTGGCATCACCGCCCGCAAGGCGCGATGGGCCAGGTTACCGTGTCCCACCTCGCGTCGTCCGACGCCTCGACTTGGCTTTGCCTCGCCGGTAGAGAAGGGGGGGAAATTATAATGGAGCAGGAACTTCTCCTTACCTTGTTCCGTGGCCTCGTCGACGATTTTCTCGTCCAGTTTGGTTCCCAGCGTGGCCGTGGCGAGGGCTTGAGTTTCGCCCCGGGTAAATATAGACATGCCGTGCGGTCCGGGCAGCGTTCCTGCCTCGCACCATATGGGTCGTATCTCGCTGGTAGAGCGCCCGTCGAGGCGTATCCCCTCGTCGAGGATCATCCGTCGCACGGCCTCCTTCTCCACGTCATGATAATAGCGCCCGACGAGCGTCTTTTTTCCTTCCCTTTCCTCCTCGGGCAGGCTCTCGAGGAACTCCTCCTTGACCTGTTCGAAGAGTTGCCCGCGCAGTTTCTTGTCCGCGTTGCACTGCCTGGCCACCGCGTAAGCCTTGTCGTAGCATTTCTCCCACACTTCTTTCCTCAGCTCCTCGTTATTATTCTCGTGGCAATAGGCGCGTTTCTCACGGTTCACGGCGTTAGCCAGCTCGATTTGCAGTTGACATTGTTCCTTGATTGCCTCGTGGGCGAACTTGATCGCGTCCAGCATCACCTTCTCGGGCACCTCTTTCATCTCGCCTTCCACCATCATGATATTCTCCATCGTGGCGGCGACGATAATATCGAGGTCCGCGTTGGCCAGCGCGCTCTTCACCGGGTTCAACTGGAACTCCCCGTTGACGCGGATCACCCGTGCCTCCGAGATAGGTCCCTGGAAGGGGACGTCGCTCACGGACAACGCGGCCGAGGCTGCCAGTCCTGCCAGCGCGTCGGGCATTGACTCGTCCTCGCCCGAGTAAAGCGTCACCTGGACGAAGGTCTCCGCGTGATAATCGTCCGGGAACAGCGGGCGCAGGGCCCTGTCCACGAGCCGTGACACGAGGATCTCGTAATCCGACGGCCGTCCTTCCCGCCGGGTAAACCCGCCGGGGAAACGTCCCACGGCCGAGAATTTCTCTTTATAGTCCACCGACAACGGCATGAAGTCCACGTCCTCGCCGGCCTCTCGCGCCGACACGACGGTAGCCAGCAGCATCGTGCTGCCCATCGTCAACGCGACGGCCCCGTCGGCCTGCTTGGCCAGTTTCCCGGTTTGCAACGTGATGACCCGGCCGTCTTTCAAGGTAATACTCTTTTCAATTACATTCATACTCTTTGTTTTCAATTAAAACTCGCTTCGATTAACGGGTTTCCTTCATTTTAAATAGGGGGGATAGAAAACAATCCGAAGCGAACCCCGGATTGTCTGTACAATTATTTACGTATGTTCAATGCTTTAATGAGCGCTCGATACCTTTCGATATCTTCTCGCTTGGCATAGTCCAGTAACGCCCTGCGTTTTCCTACCAGTTTCAGGAGTGACCGCTGGGTGGCAAAATCCTTCCGGTGTTGCTTCAGGTGTTCGGTCAGGTGAGCAATACGGTAAGAGAATAAAGCGACCTGGGACTCTACCGACCCGGTATCTTTATTAGACTTCCCGTACGTCGAAAAAAGTTCTTCTTTCTTTTCGGATGTCAAATACATGGTTCTTTCTTTTTTTAATGTCATTATGATTTTAACGTCGCGAATGTATGCATTTTCATTGGGTTCAGAAAATTTTGGCGCGAGATTTTTTTAACAGGAGGAACGAGGGGGAGAGGGCGGAACGTGACGCGCCGCGAAAAGTACTCGTCGCGTCATGATCGCGCGCGTCCCCGGGCCCCGTTGACAAGCCTCCCGGGAGAGCGGAAGCTTACCGGCACTCGCGGGGAGACTTTCCCGGTTCGCCGGGGATGTTTTCTAACATTTGCCGGCTAACCCCCTGGAATGCCGGGAAGCTTGCCGGCACGCGCGAGATCAAATCCAGGTGCTATTCACGACGCGAGACGACGAGCGGCGAGGGGGGAAAATATAACGCTGCACGCGAGCCGGGAGCTGGGGCATTTCCTCACGCGCCTTGTGCTCGCGTGAAAAAATCCCGTACATTTGCACGGTTTAAGACTAAACAATGGAACAGAAAAGGCTCATTATTGCCATTGACGGCTTCTCCTCGACCGGGAAGAGCACCGTCTCCAGGATACTTGCCGCGCGCCTGGGATACACCTACATCGACACTGGAGCCATGTATCGCGCCGTCACGTTGCACGCCACGCGGGAAGGCATCCTGCGGGACGGGAACGTGGATGACGAGCGGCTGTCGCGCGCGCTGGAAGCGATCACCCTCGAGTTCAAGAACGGCGAGATCTACCTCGACGGGGAGAGCGTCGAGGAAGAGATCCGCGGGCTGGCCGTGTCGGGCAACGTGAGCTTGATAGCCGCGTTCGCTAACGTGCGCGAGAAGCTCGTTGCCTGGCAACGGGAGATGGGGCGAAAGGGAGGCGTGGTGATGGATGGACGGGACATTGGTAGCGTGGTCTTTCCTGGCGCCGACGTGAAGTTTTTCCTGACTGCCGACCCGGCCACCCGGGCGCGTCGTCGTCACGAGGAGATGGTGGGCAAAGGCGAGCCGGTCAGCATGGAAGAGGTCGAGGCCAACGTGCGGCAGCGCGACAGGCTGGATTCGACCCGTGCCGTGGGCCCGTTAAAGAAGACCGCGGACGCGATCGAGATCGACACGAGCGAGATGACGATAGAGGAGGAAGTAGAACTGATGTTAAACGTGATACATGCCCGTTACGCGAGTGGAGATTGACAAGAACTCGGGCTTCTGCTTTGGCGTCGTGAACGCGATCCGGAAGGCAGAAGAGGAGTTGCGGCGGGGTCCCCTGTACTGCATAGGTGACATCGTGCACAATGATATAGAGGTGCGGCGGCTGGCCCGTCGCGGCCTGTGCCCGATAGACCACGAGACCTTTTCCGGCTTACGTCGTTGTCGCGTTCTTTTCCGCGCGCATGGCGAGCCGCCTTCCTCCTACGCCCTTGCCGTTCGCAACGAGATAGAGGTTATTGACGCCTCGTGCCCGGTGGTACTTGATCTCCAGCGTAAGATTCGCGAGGCGCACGCGCGGACGCGCACGGGTGGTGGTCAGGTAGTCATCTACGGCAAACCCGGTCACGCGGAAGTTGTTGCCCTGCTCGCGCAGACGGGTGGCGAGGCGCTGGTCGTCGAGGGGGTAGAAGACCTGGAGGCGGTAGACTTCACGCGGCCGGTGGTACTCTTCTCGCAGACCACGCAAGGTCTGGACGGTTTCAAGGAGATCGTTGAGCGTGCCCGCGAGCGAGCGACAGCGCCGGTGAGCGTGCACGATACCATCTGCCGCAAGGTGGCCAACCGCGTGCCGCAACTGAAAGCGTTCGCGGCGAGTCATGACGCGATCTTCTTCGTCAGCGGGGAGAAAAGCTCTAACGGGAAGCAACTCTTCTCCGTTTGCCGCGAGGTCAACCCCCGTTCCTACTTTATCCAGCACGCGAGCGACATTCGCGTGGAGATGCTTGACAATATAGAGAGCGTGGGCGTCAGTGGTGCTACCTCCACGCCCCGTCGGGCGATGGAAGAGGCTGCCGCGCGCGTCCGTCAACTGGCTCAAGAGTGTAACCTATTATAATGAACAACAAGTATAACAACCGCGGGGAGGGAGAACCGACCCGGAAATAACAAAACAACATGTCAAAGATTAAAAGAATAGGAGTATTAACATCCGGGGGAGACGCTCCCGGCATGAATGCCGCCATACGGGCGGTAGTGCGGGCCACGATCTATAACGGGCGCGAGGCGTACGGGATATATGACGGTTACGAGGGCCTGATTAACGGGAACATGGCGCGCATGTCGTCGCACGACGTGAGCAATATCATTCAGCGCGGCGGGACCATCCTCAAGACGGCGCGTAGCGCGGAGTTCCGCGCGGTAGAAGGAAGAGTCAAGGCGAGCGAGCAGCTGAAAGAAAAAGGCATTGACGCCCTTGTCGTCATCGGTGGGGACGGCACGTTCACCGGCGCGCGTCTCCTCGGGCAGGAGCACGACATCCCCGTCGTCGGCATCCCCGGGACGATCGATAATGACCTTTACGGCACTGATTACACCATCGGCTACGACACCGCCGTGAATACCGTCGTCGAGGCCGTCGACAAGATCCGCGACACGGCCAGCGCGCACAACCGTCTCTTCTTCATCGAGGTCATGGGCAGAGACGCTGGCTTCATTGCCTTGCGTGCAGCCGTTGCCACCGGGGCGGAGGGAGTGCTCGTGCCGGAGATCGCCACGGACCTGGACGAGCTATCGCGATACCTCGAGAACGACTACAAGCCGCACAAGTCAAGCGGGATCGTGATCGTCGCCGAGGGAGAGAAATCCGGGGGGGCGTACACCATTGCCGAGACCGTCTCGAAGCGATATCCCGCTTACGACATCCGCGTCACCGTCCTCGGGCACATCCAGAGAGGCGGTTCACCCTCTGGTTTCGACCGCGTCACTGCCAGTCGACTGGGCGTGGCTGCCGTTGACGCCCTGATGGACGACCAGAAAAGCATCATGGTAGGCATCGTCAACAACGAGATCGTCCACGTGCCTTTCAACCGCACCATCAAGCAATCCAGGCCGCTGAACACCTCCCTGCTCAACCTGATCAATATACTCTCCATATAACCGGCGAGGCCTCCCCCCGGGGAG
>JAITJA010000117.1 GCA_031279175.1 Odoribacteraceae bacterium | reverse complement strand
CGACGGGAAAGCCTCCCCGGGCCGTGGGGAAGGTTTCCCCCCCGCGGGACACTTCCCCCGGCGAATGGCGCCAGTTGGAACGATAACGTGGGGAAAGATCGACGCGTACACGCGGCCATGAAAGATAAACAGTAAAAAGATGTTTTGTTCTAATCCTGCCAACAGGATACCTTGATTTACCGGGAGGCAGCACCGCGAGGGAAGCCTCCCGGTTCTTATTTTGGCGCGCGGGGGCGCTGGTAAGTTGCGCGTCGTTTGTTATTTCTTTAAATTTGCCCACGTAACGAACAAACGAACACATGATGAAATTTACAGCAATGGCCCTTCCCGTCTTTGAACACTCCATCAATGACTATCACCTGCGCGATGACGTCGAGGCGGAAATTCGTAATCCCTACCCGTTTCAGACAATCGAGTATTTCCTCTACCTGAAGAACTGGATAGACGCGGTGCAGTGGCACCTCGAGGATATCATCCGGGACCCGCTCATCAATCCCGTCAAGGCGCTGGAGATTAAACGAACGATAGACCGGTCAAACCAGGAACGGACCGATCTCGTGGAGCTGATCGATAGCTATTTTCTCGATAAATACAAGGACACGCGGGCGCTCCCGGACGCGACGATTAACACGGAAAGCCCCGCGTGGGCCGTGGATCGCCTCTCGATACTGGCCCTGAAGATCGCGCACATGGGCGAGGAGGCAAACAGGGAAGAAGCTGACCAGGAGCATCGCGACGCGGCGCGAAAGAAGCTGAACGTCCTGGTGGAACAACGAGAGGATCTCTCCAGGGCGATCGACCAGCTGCTGGAGGATATCGCGGCAGGAAGAAAATACATGAAGGTGTACAAGCAAATGAAGATGTATAACGACCCGACACTGAACCCGGTGTTGTATAAAAAAACGAGCAGGAGATGATCAAGAGAATCCTCGTCACGCGTTTCAGGAGGGTAGGAGATAGCGTCCTGTCGGTGGTGCTGTGTTCTTCGCTGCGGAAGACTTTCCCGGGCGCCACGATCGATTACGTGTTGAATGATAATATCGCCCCGCTCTTCGAGGGGCACCCGGGTATCGATCGCCTGATTACTTTTTCGCGCGAGGAGACGCGCGGCACGCTGGCGTATATTAAAAAAGCGCGTCGCGTGGCCAGGGAAGGACGCTATGACCTGATCGTCGACCCGCGCTCGACGCTCAGGACGCTCTGGTTCGCGCTTTTCTCGCTCGCCTCGCCCTGGCGGATAGGTAGGAAGAAAAGGTATAACCTGCTCCTGCATAACTACCGCGTCGAGTTGCAGGTCAAGGATAAAGACGAGGTGGAACGCACGCTGTTGCTGCTGTCGCCGCTGGAGCGGGTGGTCGACGTGGTGTATGACAGGGAATTCAAGCTTTACCTGTCGCCGGGCGAGAAGGCGGAGGCCCGGTGCTCGATGGAACGACAAGGGGTGGATTTCTCGCGGCCTGTGATCGTGTGCGCCGTGGCCACCCAGCTGCCGTACAAGGCGTGGGACCTGGACAGGACGCGGCAGGTGCTCTCCCGCGTCATCGAGACGTACGACGCGCGCCTGATCTTTAACTACTCCGGTAAGGTGGAGGAGGAGACGGCCCGGCGACTCTACCGGATGATGAATAATCACCGGAATATCTCTATCAATGTCAACGCGCCTACACTGCGCGGGCTGGCAGCGATGATCGCGAACGCGGATTTCTTTTTCGGGAACGAGGGCGGGCCGCGGCATATTTCGCAGGCCCTGGATGTTCCTTCCCTCGCGATCTACCCGCCGCATATCAGCAAGGAGAAATGGCTGCCGAACGCTTCCGACCGTTTCCAGGGTATTCAGCCGCGCGATCTTTCCGACGCGGCGTTCGACAAGCGGCTTTCGTACCTCGAGCAGTATGACTTCGTGACGGTCGACGCGGTGTGGAAGCGCCTGAAACCGATGCTCGATACTTACCTCGAGGGGAAGATGAATAAACAGTAAACGGCCCGCTCCTGCCGTTGTCAGGTCTGTAATACAGGAGCTATTTGGCATAATAGATTATTTTACAGGGGGGAGGTTCCGCGAGGGAATCCCCCCGTTTTTCACGAGGAAAGGCGCCGGCGCGCGGGAGGGGGAGGAGAAAAAAAGCGCGCGTATCGAAACCTTTTCACGGCGCGCCCCGTTAACCGGGTGTGATAAGTGAAGCGCGTTACCGGGCCACATGCTATTTTACAAGTCGATAGGGCCGCCGCGACGATGTTCGCGCGTTGCCCCTTCTTCCGGGATTACATGAATACACGATAACGCGCGACG
Organism: Odoribacteraceae bacterium; assembly: GCA_031279175.1. Taxonomy (GTDB): domain Bacteria; phylum Bacteroidota; class Bacteroidia; order Bacteroidales; family Marinifilaceae; genus JAIRKS01. Next base: position 2,741 of record JAITJA010000117.1, on the reverse strand, counting down.
TGATGGAAGTACTAAAACAAGAGGTAGAAACGTGATTATTTCGATAAACGCGCGAGATACCTGAAAATCGGGTATATTCGCGAAGAATTGGAGAGCGAGGGGGAGGTAGAAAGAGAAACAAAATGGTGAGAATCACGTAAAAGAATGCGAAATCGTAAAAAACTTTTTCATATGAGAACAGTACAGATACATGGATGGTTGGTTTTAATCTTGTTGATGACGCTTGGGACGCGTGTTAATGCCCAGTCGATGCCGGTTGTTTTTGATAAAAAATACGGGGACAAGACGAAGTTAGAACATGTTTGTTTGATCCGGGACGAGGTCGTGATTGTCGGTAAAGATAATGGCGCGTACTTCTTGTCGTGGCTGGACAGGACGGGGCAAGTCCTCTACACGAGACCCCTGGCAGGCTACACGGAGATTCTCCAGCTCAAGCAAGCGAGCGAGACAAGCGCGCTCGTCGTGGGGCGTTCCGTGCAGACGCGTTTAAAGACCAAGGACTCTCTCTCGACGGCCCGCGCCACGATCATGGATCGCCAGGGGGACATGAAACAGGATTTCTGTCTCGATGAAGAAGGGAGCTCTTTCTCCGGCGGGGAGGTGCTCCGCGACGGGGTGATGATCCTCGCCGGTAACGAACCGGGCACGGACGGGAATAACCACGGTATCCTGGTGAAAGCAGGAGCCAATAACAAGCTAATATATAAATACGTCTCTCCTACCGGGGAGCGCTGCGTGCTTTTCGAGGTGGTGGGCAATAACACGGAATATGTCTGTGCCGCCTTCTCCGCCGTTAACAACGCGAGCGGGGCCAGCGTGGTGCGCCTGGATAACGCGGGCCGCCCACTCTATACTACCCTGCTGCCAGCGCGCGGCTTCACCTTCACCGCCCTGCACGTCAGTGTCGCGGATGCATCCGTGATCGTGGCGGGGAACTCGGTAGCGGACGGAGGCATCGCGTACAAGCTGCGTCCCGAGGGAGATATCGTCTTCTCCCGGGTCGTGATCCCCGCTTCCGAGAGCAGTAGCCTGGACTACCTCTCCGTGTCGCGCAACGGGTTGATCCTCGTTGCCGGTAATGGCGACAAGCAAGGCCATTTCTCGCTGCTTCGTAGCGACGGGACTTCCTTGTACACGAGCGCCGTCACCGGTATCCTGTCGGGCGCGGCAATGAACGTGCATACCGGCGAATCCACGATCACAACCTTCGACGCCTCAACCTATCACGGCCAGCTTATCCGCGTCTCCGGGACGGGGAACGTTGAATTCGTGCGGGTGATAGACGGCCTGTTCGATAACATCAAGGTCAATAATAGCGGCGAGATCACGCTGCTCTCTCGCCAGGAGGGCCGCGTGGCCGTCTACTCCTCGTTCGGGGAACAGTTGTCCGGGGGATATATCTCCGAGAACAAGGCAGCCCTCTACGATGCTTCCGCGATTGCTGCCTCCGGCGAGGTCGTCTTCTGGGGCATGAACAACCGGATCGTCAAGTTGGGCCACGGGTTATATATCTCCGACATAAAGATCACGAAGCCGGTCAATGGCCTGGCAACAGCCCTCTTCACGGTGACGCTTACCGGTTTCTCGACCAGCCAGGAGGGCGTGCCGCTCCCGGTGCGCGTGGACTACGCGACAAAGGCCATCACGGCTACCGAGGCGAATAACTTCATCCCGGTGCGCGGACAACTCTCCTTCATCCCCGCCAAGGGAGAAAGCAACCAGTACTCGATCAAGCAAAATATCGAGATACCGGTAAAGCCTAACGACTATATCGAGGGTATAAAAGAGTTCGAGGTGTGGCTCTCCGGCGTGCACCAGAGCTACCTGATCAAGTTCGTCGGCAAGGGGAAAATCGAAGACCAGCAGGCAATCGTCAAGCTGGTGCACGCGGAGAATGGCGTGGAAGACCTGAAAGACGTCGTGTACGAGATCGGTCTTTTCAAGACGGATGGCGCCCCGCTCTTCAACGCTACCGGTATCGATATTGTCATTGACGGTGGATACGGCGAGGGCACGGCCGACGCGCTGGATTTCGACATGGGTATTGCCCCGCGGGTCGTGATCCCGGAAGGAAAACAAACAGGGAGCTTCGGCGTGAAGACCAAAGGGGACACGCGCTATGAACTCGCGAAGACTATCGTCGTTAACTTCGACAAGATACACGCCTTGAGCGGCGCGAAGGTTGCCTTCGAAAGCTCCGTCTTGAGCTGCGTCGGCTCCGTGGTCGACCAGCCGGCAATGGTCATGGCGACCTCCCTGGGGGATCATCGCGCGAATAATAACATGGTCTCCGGCTTTTTCAATATCTCCCTGCACCGGGTTTCCGACGAGGCATTGCTTACCAATGCCACCGGCAACGACATTTTCATCCAGTTTGTCGTCGACCCGGAATCCTCCGCCCGCGAGAGGAAAGATTTTGTCCTCACGAACCAGCACGACCTGCGCATCGACGGCGACGGGAATCATAGCACCGTCACCCTGCTCGGCGTGGTGCTGCATAACACGGACGAGATCGAGAAGAACGTGAGAATGACTATCGAGGAGGTGCGCGTGCCCGAGGGAGCACTACCCATCAGTATTTCACCAAAAGGAGAAAAAGCCTTTTTCACGATTAAGCGATAATAACACTGTAGCGCGCGTTTTTGCCAGATGAAGGAAGAGCTGATTCCCGCCACCGGGGACCAGTTTTGGTAGCGTGTTATGTTTAAATAAAGACAGCATGAAAGTAACCAACATGGCGG